>DUGW01000134.1 GCA_013331125.1 Candidatus Woesearchaeota archaeon
GTCGATCAGGAGACCAACAGGCTCAGCAAACTGATATCTGATATACTCGACCTGTCAAGGTTCGAAGCCAACAAGATGAAGCTGGAACTGCTCACATTCGACCTCCATGAGATAGTCGCGAACAAGCTATATCTCAACATGGCGAAAGACAAGAAGATAAAGGTCATGGTGAATGTCCCGAGAAAATTCATGGTGCTGGCAGACAGAGACAAGATACAGCAGGTGTTCGTAAACCTCTTCACCAACTCACTCAAATTCACACCAGAAGGCGGCACAATAACTGTGAGTGCAGCCATGCATGTCGCAGACTGGGAGCTGTCAATATCTGACACTGGAAAAGGAGTCCATAAAGACATGATACCAAAACTGTTCAACAAGTTCTACCAGGCAGACGACATAATGACGAGAGGCCAGGGAGGGATGGGATTAGGCCTGGCGATAGTCAAGTCCATAGTCGAGCTGCACAAGGGCAAGGTCACTGTGGAGAGCGAAGAAGGCAAAGGCACAAAGATGACGATAAGGTTGCCGAGGGAGCTGATATACTGAAATGCTGAAATCAGCCCTATCTGGTCCTTGGTTATTGAGAGTAAAGCTTAAAAAGGGGTAGATTGAGAGTCACTATATATATGATAGCAAACTACACCTATGTGGACACAGAGGCTGAGCTGGAGAAGGCAGCTGAGCAATGGAACAAGGAGCAAGAGGTCGGGATAGACCTGGAGTGCGAGAACAACCTCCACCACTACGGAGCCTATCTTTCTATAATACAGCTGAGCACAAGGAAACACAGATGGGTAGTGGACGTGCTGAGGCTGAAGAACATCAAGCCAGTGCTTGACCTTTTCGAGAATCCAGATATACAGAAGATATTCCACGATGTAGGGTTCGACCTCAGGATAATACACCACGAGCTCAAGTCCAAGGTGAGGAACATATTCGACACGCAGATAGCAGCGCATCTGCTGGGAAAGAAAGACCTCGGACTCGCATCACTGCTTGAAGAATACTTCAAGGTCAAGAAAGAGAAGAAGTTCCAGATGGCAGACTGGACAAAGAGGCCATTGGACAAAGAGATGATAGAATACGCAGTCAAGGACACAAAATACCTGATACTCCTGAGGGACATACTACGCAAAGAGCTCAAGAACGCGAAGAGATGGGAATGGGCAGAAGAGGAATTCAAACAGCTGGAAGGCAAGAACTGGGAGCTGCACCTGCCAGGATTTGACGAGCTCAAGGGCTACCACCTGCTGACGCCAAAGCAGAGAGGGATACTCAAGCAGCTGTATATGCTCAGGGAAAAGATGGCAAAAAGGGTGGACAGGCCTGTCCATTTCGTCATGAGCACAAGAAGGATGTTCGACTTCATCCAGGAACCGCCGACACTCAAGCAGTGGCAGGAGATGAAAGGGGTGCATCCGATAGTGAGACGCGAGGCGAGGACTGTGTATGAGGCAGTCGAGAGGGGAAAGAGCCAACCGATAGACTTCAAGTTCGTACCCGTCAAGAAATACACCCCGCAACAGAGGTCAAAGGCTGCGCAGTTCAACGAGATCAGCGTCAAGATATCAGAACAGCTCAAAGTCCCGGGACATCTCGTCCTGAACAAGGAACAGATAAAGGATATAGTCCTGACAGGAAAGATGGATGGTCTCCGAAGATGGCAGAGAAGGATAGTGCTTAACTTCCTGCCGGGCGGAAACCAAGGAAAAAGGCCGAGGCAACATACAAAAACGCCTGCAGAACAGGCGCAGAAGTGAGGAGATAATCATGGGAATACAGGTGACAGAAGAAGAGATGAGAATGATAAGAGAGGGAAAGCTCGACCCTTCAAAGATAGAGGAGCACAGGAAAGCCAACCCTATCAAGGAACACAGCGTGGACCTCAACGAGCTCGAGAAGATCAAGCAGGAGATAAGAGAGACGAACGTACTCTACAAGAACGCGATACAGAAGAACAAGGACCTGTACGACGAGCTCGCAGAGAACAGGAAACGCAAGGAAGAGTTCAGGAACAAGATAGCAGAGCTGAGGAAAAAGAAGAAAGAGATAATGGGTGTGGAGTGAGTAACTCACGTCGACATATCCGTGATATTTACGTATCCCTTCGTTTTTTATTTTTTCTACCTTCTTTGATTCATTTAGATAAAAAAATCAGTGGACGATTTTATTAATTTCTGAAAGACAATACCAGGCATGAAACTATACAGACTTAAGCCAGACGTCCCGCTCATCAGCGAATGCTATGCGCGGAAGAAAGAAGACCTTGAACAGCTGGTAGAATCTTTCGATACAGAGCCGATGATGTTCGGCTTAGACTACTCAGGAAAGCTTGACAAGAAGAGGCTTATGAAGCAGGTCGAGAGGGTGAGCAGGGGGAGCATACACATAGACTTCGGAGGACCAGTGTACATGTACAAGCAGCATGAACTGCCTGTGCTCTACCTCACAGAAGATTTCATAGCGACAATCACCTATGAGTCAGTGCCATACTTCCCTGCGTTCCAGCAGAAGACGATGAAAAAGAGAGGAGAGCTGTACAGGGTCATAAGGTGGAACGGACCAGTGCCTTTCGCAAGCTTTGTCCCAGAGGATGTGCATGACGCATTGAAGGGGTTTGACATCTCACCGATACAACCAGCAGCGATGGAACACATAGCATGGCTGAGATCCTCACTGAGCCAGCACGAGGCATTCGACTACCTGAAGAAAGTGGAAGAGAGAAGGAAAAAGGAGAAGCAGGGTTTCAGGGATGCGTGGAGCGGAGTGATGGGAAGAGAGGGACGGGCGAAGGATTGAGGTTCTGGCCTTTGCCCTGGTTGTCTTTAAGACCTTTTTCTGTAATCACTGGTTGGTAGTTGTTGTAGAAAAGCTTATAAACGCAACAGGCCTCTCTCTGCTTATGCAGGTAGTAGAAGCACTAAGGATTCTTGAAGTCAGTGAGAATACACCATGGTCTACGATAAAGACCAGATACAAGGTTCTGGCAAGGAAATACCATCCTGATTTCAACCCTGGTGATGAGGAAGCTGAAGAGCTGTTCAGGCAGTTATGTACTGCCTATGAACTTCTGAATAACGCCTACCAGGGGAAGGTCTCTGCGCAGCAAGATACTTCTACGGACCAGAGAGGCTCATCTGTGCCAGCAAACCCTGCCAAAGCAGAGGGTGTGATGAGGAATATTGTCGCAGCCGCAGCAGCCAGGGTGCGGAAGAGAAACGAAGAACGGCATGAACAGTACAAGGCTGGTAAGAGGGGTGGTAGGGGGAGAGGAGATGATTTCTTTGATCCTTTTGATACCATATTCCCAGGTTCAGCACGCGCTTCCAGTG
>DUGW01000081.1 GCA_013331125.1 Candidatus Woesearchaeota archaeon
TGTTCACTATCTTCTTTATGTCTTCCATCCCGTGGTCTACCTTGGCAAGCACTTCCATCGAGTCTGCAGTGCCTGCCGGCGAGGTTATTGATCTTGAGCTGGTCTTGGGCACTGTGTATCCTGCTGCTACGAGTATGGGCACCACCAGCATCGTGGTCCTGTTTCCTGGCACGCCTCCTATGCAGTGCTTGTCCACTATCGGATGCCTGTCCAGCTTGAGTACCTGGCCGGTGTTTATCATGGCCTTGGTCAGTGAGACAGTCTCGTCGAGGTCAAGGCCTTTCACATAGCTCCCTGCCACGAAGTATGTTATCTCTACCTGTGTCAGCCTGTTGTGTACGATGTCATCGACTATGAGCATCATGTCTTCCGGGGTCAGCTGTCCTCCGTCCAGCTTCTTCTTTATCAGTGCTATGGATTTGGGCTTCTCGTCGAGGGCGATGGTCACTGTGTCGTTCTGTTTCGCTCCCAGCTTGTCCAGCACCTCTTCCATGAGGCCTATCTTGCCTTTCGGGACCAGTTTGCTGGACTCTGCTATGTCAAGGACTGCGATTGTGGACTTGTTGCCTTTGGAGACCCTGAGACGGTCATTTGGATGTAGGTCTAGGTCTTTCACGTCGTGATGGTTCAGTATGCATACCAGCGTGCCGCCGGTCGTTATGTCAACATCTTTCACCTGGAATCTCATTTCTGCACCTTTAGTTCTGCATCTCTACGTCTTATCTTTTGTAAGGCCTTGAGCATCAAAGCCTTATGTTATGTTTCTGCTGTTCATAGAGCTTCAATGATGTCATGAACATCGCCAGTATGAGCGGGCCTATCAGTATCCCGATTATGCCGAACACTGCCAGCCCTCCGAATACGCCGAGCAGTATGAGCAATGGATGCATCTTTGCCCTGTCTCCGATGATCTTGGGCTTGAGTATGTTGTCTATCATCGATATCACGAACATGCCGAACAGGAACAGGCCTATGGCCTTGTATACCAGGACAGTGCTTCCTATGGTCACTGCGTCTATCAGCATATAGAATGACAGGGGCAGCCACACCAGTGCTCCTCCCACAAATGGGACGAAGACAGCTATTGTCGTCAGGAATCCGAAGAGTATAGGTGATGGTGCGCCCAAAAGGAAATAGCCGATCGCGGCGACTGTGCCCTGTATGATTGCCATCACGACTGCGCCGTAGAGTGTGGCATGCATCACGTCGTTGAATTTGCTGACTATGTTCTCGCTGACCTGCTTGTCCAGGGGAAGGGCATCCTTTATCGCCTGTAGCCATTCATCTCCCTGCTTGAGGAAATAGTATGTCATGAACAGTATGAAGAAGAACTGGAGGAATATTGTGGGAAGGTTCAGCACAAGGTCTGATGCTTTCTTGACCAGTCCGGCTGCGAGCATCAGCGCACCTTCTTTCATATGGCTCCTGATGTCTATGCCATACTTCTCTGACTGCTGTGCCACGTATTCGTAGACTCCGCAACCGAACCTTGTCGGCTCCTTGCAATAGCCTGTCATGCCGCTTTCAGAGACCTGGTCCTTGACGTATTGGTACGCGCCTATGCTCTCTTTGGTGACTGTGCTGACTATGAGTATCATCGGGAAAAGGACAAGTAGGAAGAGCAGGAAGACCACTGCGCCTGCTGCAAAACCCTTCCTCTTCAGCATCATCCTGAAGCCTTCATATGCTGGGTGGAGGACATACGCCAGTATGGCGCTGACGACTATGACTGTGAAGAACGGTTTGACTATGAATGCTGAAGCGGCTGTGATAGCTATGAAGAAAAGGACGAATGCGACATGCCTCGAGCACACCTGTTTATCTTTCTTGTCATCATGATGCACGGTCCAGGTATGGCTGGCAGTTGAAGGGCGGGATGCTGTCGCTGTGGCAGATGGTCTCTTCTTTGTCTTGTTCATATGCTGCCACCGCCCTGCCCTGATATGTCCTCATCAAGAGGTTCTTCGCCAGCGGTAGACGTGGAAGTACCTGATGCAGGGGTGCCTGGACTGCCAGTGCCTGTTGTCGTCGCTGTTGCGCCTGAATATCTGGCCTTCTCTGCCGCCATCTGCGCTGACTCGTCCCTCATCTTCTGCTGTGCCTGCTGCATCCTGAACCTCTGCTGTGAGAAGTTATAGTATTGCACGAGCTGTTCAAGGTAGGTCTTTATCTGCGTCACATTGGATATGGGACCCAGGGAGAATTCTTTGTTCAGTATTATGGATCCTGTGTTGAATATCTTGTCGAACAGGTTCTGTTTCAGCTTCGCCTCTGTGAAGTTGGCGTATAGGAATGTGGCCGGTTTCTTGCCTTCATAATCTACCCTGTTCGTGAAGAACATATACTTGTATTTTTGGAACTGCACATAATAGAGAATGCCCTGCACTGATATCATCACCAGTAGCACAGCCACTATGAGTACCGTGACTATCACTGGGATCTGTATGTTGAGAAGCTTCGCGTTTATGTATATCCCGAGGTAGAATACAGGTGCCATCGCCAATAGGCCTATTGCCCTTGGCAGTACCATCCTCTTTATTGTAGGATGCAGTGTATACTGCGGCAGTTCCATCGTTCACCTCTTTTGGAAAGGATTTACAGCGACAAGCCGGCCGGATGGCCTGGCTTATGAGTAAGGAAAATGGTGGGCGCGCCCAGACTCGAACTGGGGACCTTCCCGACGTCAACGGGATGTTATCCATGGCAACCAGACGAACCTATGGCAAGCCTGGCTGAAGCCACTAAACTACGCGCCCAAATGGGTCATTTCAGGCCTTCTGGGCCTCATAGTACATTGTACCTCAAACTACCCAATACCTCCTTCAGGAGCAGAATCCATTTATAAATGTTACGGTAAGAAATAAGCACTGAAACCCCATCCTAAAGCCGGCCAGACATCACTCAATATCATAGAACTCATACTGCTTCAGCACTTTCAGGTCTGTGCCTGCAACTATCAGGTCCTTGCTGTCATCTGCAGCTGCCTGGCTGCCCTTAGCACCATCCTTCCCATCTGGCCTGCGCCTTCTCTCTATCATGTCGTCAGGCACATGGTATACCCGCATCTTTTCCCTGATATCTTCAGGCAGTTTCATCAGCTCCTCTGCTGTCGCATGCCCTCCTGCCCTGATGTTCGAGCAGTCGTAGATTATCATGTCTGCATCACTGTTCTCTGCGAACACGTGCCTGTCAAGCCGGGTATCACCGGAATACCACAGGCTCTTGCCCATATGCTCTACGTAGAATCCGCATGCTGATATGGCATGATTGGCAGGTGTTGGCGTTATCGTGAACAATCCTTCGTCATAGGTCTCATTGAGCTCCGGAGTCTTCACTTCGAAATAATCTGTGAGCTTTAGTTCCTTTCCTGGGTAGCATTCTGAAGTCCTCAATTTATGCATCAACTGCTTCTCAAGATCTGACAGCACCTCTGGTGTCGTCACCAGCTTTGGCCTCGGCTTCCCCCCCAGCCTCTTGGAGTGCCTCCATTCCTTGTAGAATTTCCAGAACGCAACTGTCTCGACCCCTCCCGCATGGTCAATATGGTCATGGGTTATCGCATACCTGTGCAGGTTGCCCATCACCAGCCTGTCGATACCCTCTACGGGCTGTCTCCTGCACCAAAGTGTCTTCTGGTAGCATCTGAGCATCTTCGGTAGGTTTGCCGGAGCATCAAGCAGCAGGAATGACTTACCTAACTCGAGTAGAAATGACGGATGGTTATATCTCTCTGTGAAGAAGTTTCCCATCCCTAATACATGCACCCTGAACATCGGTTTTGACCCCTATGGAATATAGAGGGGGAAAGTCATTGTGGTCCCAGCCTCTGACTTCTGCCTCCCTGACATCTCTGCATCCCTATCCCCCTTGAGCATCACTGTCTGTAAGCCAGCCTCTTTTGACAGAACACCCCGTTTACTGATGATCTTACTGATGATAGAAGACAGCGTCGGTGCTGCCTAAAAAGATTATGAAAAATGATTGAAAGATAGTAAAAATATTATTGGAGATCTATTCTTCCTTCTTCTCCCTTGTGGCGTAGAAGTATATCCCCAGACCGAGCACTATGATCAGCAGTGCCAGGAGCAGCCCTCCCCACACCGGTGCCTTTGACTTGACATCCAGTGTCTCGACGAATTCGAGCACTCCTTCTGCATAGTTATCGAGGGATTCCCTGACGCCCTCATAGACTCCGCTGCTGACAGGCACAGTCTCCTCGTCCGAACCTACATCGACGACTCTCCTGTCCACGCTTCCTGGAGGGAGTATGTCAATCACCCTCTTGTCTCCGCCGATGTTCAGCAGTGACCAGGTGATATCAGTCCTTGCCGTGCCCACTGTCTTTGGGAAGACACCAAGGTCGCCTTCTGGCGAGTCATCCAGGTTGAGCTTGTATGTCTGCAGGTTTGTCATCTCATAGGTCTTGTAGCTGAGTGTCTCGCTGACTCCCAGTCTCATCCTGTCTGAATACACATCCCTGATTATGAAACTGTAGCTCTTTCCGTTCCAGTCATACTTGACTGTGTCTCCTCTTGGCAGAGGCAGTGTGACTTCAGGTTTCTCTTCTGAGAGGTCGAGGTAGAATATCCTTGAGGATCCTCCTCCGCCTCCACCGCCGCCACCGCCGCCGGAGCTTCCGCCTGTGCTGCATGTTCCGCAGTCAGCTGCGCATGTAGAGCATGACTCTGCGCCATTGCAGCTTCAATCGCCGCAGAAAGGTGCTGGTGGTGAAGTGCATGCTGAAGTGTTGAATAGGCATGTTCCTGCTGCGCAGCTAAGCGTACCGCCTGTGAATCCCTGGCTTACGCATGTCTGTCCGTTAAGGTCTGCGCCGTCGCACTGCTCGCCTGCTTCCCAGATCCCGTTTCCGCATACTGCTCCACCGCTTGAGCTCACGACGAAGACTGCCTGGGCCTGGTTGTTTGCGCTTGAGCATTCCACTGCCGAGACTATCTGTGCTGTGACATTGTGGTTTCCTACCACCTTTGCGCCTGTGTTGTATGTCCAGGTGTCGCTTACGCTTGCGCCCTGGGCTATGGCGCCGAGGTTCCTTGTGGTCTCAAGCACTCCATCGACATATATCTGTACAGATACTGCTGCAGCGTTCAGTGTTCCTATGTTCTGGACTGTGAGGTCTATCTGTGTGTCCTGTCCCTGGAGCACATTGGTCGCTGTGAGTGATGTGAATGCGATGTCTGTCCCTATCACTGTGAAGCCGTCGCTTCCGTACACAGGAGCCATCAGGTTGCCTTCACCATCCTCATAGTTCATGACATAGACAGTGAAGTCATCGCTTCCGCAGGCGTTAGGTGTTATCGTGAACTGCATGGTGTGTGAATCATCGACACCTGAATTATTGCCTATCGTGCCTGCTGTCCAGGTGACTGGGCTGACTGCCTGTCCGCCTGATGTGCTTGCGACTCCCATTGTATTGTATGATATCCCTGGCCCCATGTTCCAGACAGTGACCTGTTCGGTGTATGCCTGGCCGAGTGTCAGGGTGTTCATGTTGGATACGAAGACCATGAGTGTCGGGTCTGGTATCGGCACTATGACGTCTATGGTCCCGTTGACTGTGAGTGTACAGCTTGATCCTCCTGGTGCAGTGACTGTGACATTGAATGTATACACTCCTGCCAGAGGGGTCGAGACCTCCCACTTGTATTCTGTGTCAGGCACTATGCCTGTGACCAGCAGCGGGTTAGGTGTGGAAGCCGTAAGGCTCACTGCTGCTGGAAGGTTCAGTGTCACGTTGTAGCCTGTGGAACCCAGGTCTCCGTTGAAGAATGTTATGTTCCATGGTGCATTGATGTACACCTGCTGTGTCGGCGCTGACAATGTTCCTTCGCATGTCTGGCCGTATGCTATTCCTGAGAGGGCTATCGCCATCAACAGGACGAGCAATGTTTGGGCAATTCTTATCTGTTTCATTTTGACCTCATCCTAGCTGTCTACCCTCTTCGGAAAATTGAAAACATTATGGAAAAACATTATGAAAATATTATACCAATGATAATAACTGATAAATAAAGATTTGCTGTCCCGCCGCCTGCTCAGGTGACAGTTATGACCTTTCCTGTTATATCAGCGTTGGTTATCTCGTTGTTGCCTAGAGATGCGCTGAACAGGTAGTTGCCTGCTGGGCCGTCTGCCATTACTGTCCACTGGACAACCTTGAACTGGCCTCCTGCGAGGTCGACAAGCTGCAGCACTGTCGGGCTTGTGACTGTGAAAGCGCTTGCGTTGTATGACAGCTGCACTTTCATGTCCTCGAAGCTCTCGATGGCGAAGTCGTTCTGGACTGGCAGGAACACGTTGAATGTGCCTCCTGTCGCGACATCTGTCCTGCTCAGGAACAGCTCTCTTGTCATGGTTGACACGATGTCTTCCACGCTCCAGACCTCTACGAAGCCTGTCAGTGAGTTATCTCCCAGTAGGACCTCTCCTGTGACTGGGTTTGCCCTCACTTCGAGCATCCTCCAGCCGTCTGGGTCTGCGCTTGCCCATTCCAGTGTCACCAATTCAGTCATGCCTGGGTCAACGCTTATGACCTCTGTGTCCACGACCACTCCGTCAGCCAGGAGATCTACTGAGACGAACTCTGTGACGTCTCCATGGTTCTCTATTGTAGAGTTGACTTCTATCAGGTCCCAAAGGTATGATGTGGTCCCTGCCTTGTTGTGGTCGATCGAGTTGACTGATATGTCATGGCTCACTGCTGCTCCGACTATTATTATTATGTAGTCTGTGTCGCAGTCCATGTCTGCATCGCATACAGTCACGCTTGCGTTGTATGTGCCTGCTGAGTTGTAGATGTATGATGGGCTCTGCGTGTTGAAATCATCCACGCCGTCACCGTCCACATCCCATGCATATGTCAGTGGCGCATCTCCGCCGACGACTACTGCGTCGAAGTTGACTGTCAGTGGTGAGCTTCCGCTTGTTGCGTCTGCCCATGCGACTACTGCCGGCACTGAGCTTCCGCTTGCTGCGGTGGTTGCGCTGTCAGACACTCCTGGTGTGTTCCTGTTGCCTGTCGTGTCGACTGTCACCAGGGTCACTGTGTAGCTTGTGCTTGGTGAGAGTCCTGTGACATTCACGTTCATCACGCCTGCTGCTAC
>DUGW01000103.1 GCA_013331125.1 Candidatus Woesearchaeota archaeon
ATGGAGAGGGATGGTACTGCTCACCTTATCGATTTTTCTAATGTCCGAGATTTCAAGGGACGTGATTTCATAAGGATAACTGATTACAACCGTGATGAGATGATGTTCATCTATGAGGTCGCTCGCCTTATCGCAAAGGATGCGAGGATGAACCGCAGTCAGAAAGACAGGTCCTGGTTTTCAAAGCTTGGCAAGGGACTTATGGGGATCACCAATTTCGGCGAACCAAGCTCTCGCACACATGACTCTTCCCGTGTAGCCATGAACCTTCTTGGTATTGACATGCCTATCGAACGCAGGAGCGATGCAGGGACTTCCGCATCTAAAGGTGAAGCTCTTGCCCATGACATGTCGATTGCGCAGAATTACAACATCGATGTGATTGTCACGCGGAACTCTATGGAAGGGGCTCCGCAGGCAGTGGCTGATTATTTTGACAGGCATACTGAACTGCATGACAGGCATAGGCCCATCATAATTAATGGTGGTGATGGTTCTCACGACCATCCTACACAAGCAGGTCTTGATCACCTGGCGATGTATCTTTGGCACTTTGTAGATATCGACGGCAAGCCGAAAGTCAGCGATCTTTCAAGGGATAATGTCTTGACAGGCATTTCATTCTATATCATAGGTGATTCCCTCAGTGGAAGGACTGGTATCAGCAATGCGAAAGAGCTTGCGAAGAGATGTGCTGGTAAGGGTCTCAATGAAGTGGTCCTTGTAGGGCCTAAAGAGATCCGCATGCTTGACGAACAGATCGATGAGCTCAAGGCTATGGGCCTGAAGGTCCGGACCATCGACACTGTTGAGGAGGCCCTTGAGGATGCTGCGGAGGGATCAGGCATACCTGTCTGGTACGCGACCCGCCTCCAGGAAGAGCGTCTCCCGCCTCAGATAGTTGACAAGGTGAGACACAGCGTCTACACATCTTTTGATGCTTTGGCTAGGCATGGCTGGCTCGGCAACAGGCAGTTCAAGATCATGCATCCTTGGCCTGAGAAGAAGACGAATAGGGATATCGATCCGCGTCTTGAGGATACCCCTAACTGGGGCGTATTTGAACAGATGGAGATGGGCCCTTATTTCCGTGCAGCGATCATAGGGTTGGCGACAGGGATCATACCGACGAGGGAAGGCTATGAGAGATGGGTTGATGTCAGGAGAGAGAAGGAGAAACAGCCTAAGTACACTGTTACCGAGATCAAGGATGGTTCTGAGGAGAAAGGTCTTGCCTACAAGCTGAAGAAGGCGATATTTGAGGTGAAAGAGCCTGCCGTCGCGACTTTAGTGGGAAGCATCAAGAAAGACCTTGACCCTTTGAAGGCAGTGTTTGCGATGATCGACTATGTCTTCGAGCATGCCTCTGCTGAACTGCTGCGCATGTTGACGTTCAGGTTTGTCAGGGGTGAGGACGGGACTGTGGCTGACCATTTCAGGGAAGGCTGGGTAGAGAATGGCGCGTATAATCTCGGCGTCCAGAAGCTTCAGGGCACTACAGGTTCAGACGGTAAGCGCACAATCATCTCCATCGTTGACGGCCTTGAGAGCAAGAGGCTGGCTGCGGCTTACAGGGCGGTAAGAGGACGGGTGAGTGATTATATGGGTAAGGGTGTCCTGAAAGTCAGGGGCCACCAGATCCCTCCCGGAGAGTTCTACCATCTTGCTGCGATCAGCCACGGTCTTACTGTCTCTCACATAAAAGACGGCAAGGTTGTTGCAAAGTACCTGATCAACGACCCGGAGTTTTTGGTGAATTTCAATCATTGCTCTAACAAGAGATGCGTTACTGCTGATGAGTTTTCAGAACCCGTGCCTAAGATTTTCTACAGGTCTGACGATGGGAGAGGCTGGGTGTGCAGGAACTGTGATACTTATATCCCTGACAAGAAACTTCCTGGTCTGCTCATCAAAGGTAAATAGTTATGTCTGGAAGAAAGGATAAGGATGAGCCCGCCGCGATTCGAACGCGGGACCACTCGATTTCTATCTGCACTTCTGTGCATTATCAGTCGAGCGCTCTAGCCAGGCTAAGCCACGGGCTCGTCGAAAGTATTTATTGCGTTTTTTCGAAGTGCGTGGGGTTGAACGCAGTGAAACCCCACTCGCTGGCGCGTGTCAACCGAGCAAGACCAGTTGCCACGGGTAATACACGGGCTCAATTAACTTGATTGATGAATGATGAATATAAGCGCCCTCACCCAGATTCGAACTGGGGACCTTGCGGTTTCTTTCGGCAACGAAAGTTTGGCAACTCTGTTGCCATTAACAGCCGCACGCTCGAACCGCTAAGCTATGAGGGCATATGAATATGCCAAACGATTATGTGTAACAATTTTCGTCGTCCCATCGAGCAGAGCGAGATGGGACCTGAGATAGGTGCCAGCTGACTATTCAGCTGCGCGTGACCGCTAAGCTATGAGGGCATATTATGGATATGCTCTGTGAAAGGATTTTGATGTTTATCGCTGTATGGCGGATTTTTGAAATCGTTTATAAAAGTTTCGTGAGAATTAACAGTCTCAGATGCTTATATTCTGCCGATATAGATGGCTATGAGGTTCGCGAACAGTCCCACGACTATGAATGCGCCATAAGCCAGGAAGAGGTCTCCTAGCAGTGTCTTCTTGCTTTTCTTGCTGTTCCGCTCGATATAATCTGAGGCTAGAGGCATCCCATAAAGGAATATCATGGCTGAATTCGCTATGAACAGCTCCTGGTTCCTTGTGCTCAGCAAGAACGCCGCTCCCATTGTCAGGTATACTATCTGGTCCACATAATGGGCATGTGGAAGCAGGTACATCATGACTAGCAGGAGCAGTCCGACTGCTAGACTCCAGTATATATTATAGGCATAGAAATATACCAGCAGGGCGGCTATGAACCCTACTAAAGCGTGCATCAGCCCTCTGAAGTACTTTTTGCCGTTTTTCAGCTCTTCTGGGGCTATGAATGCCAACAGAGCGCCTGCGTAGACCCCTAAAAACACCACTACCAGTGTCAGGAGATATGTCAGGAACCCTGAAAACTCTGTCATCATGAGTATAGCACCTCTTTCAGGGATACGAGAACCAAAGACCTTTATATATTTTATTAATGAGCAAGAAGAAAACCTTTAAATAGCCCCTATTTTTCCTTGCATTCATGGAAGGCGTAATTTCAAGCTACAAGGGAAGTCATCATACCCAGGTCGGCAACCAGATGATAATAATAGTCGCTGGTACTGACTCAAAGGAGAAGGCTGCTAAGTTTGTCGGCAAGAAGGTCACCTGGACCTCACCTGCTGGCAAGGAGATCAAGGGCGAAGTGCGGGCAGCCCATGGTAATTCCGGAGCTCTCCGTGTTCTTTTCGAGTCCGGCATGCCTGGTCAGGCGCTTGGCACCAAAGTCAAGATTGCTTGAGCATTTTCTTGCGATTTGTGCAAATTCTCGTTCAATACCTTAAAGTATCTCTCTTCTTCTACTGGATGGAAGGAAACTAGGGGAGAGAGACTACGGCTGCAGTGATACATTCCCTTGTGCTGGTGTCTTCCCAGCACTTTGGTTTCCTGTCAAGAGAATATCACCTGTTCTACTTATGAGAATGATTGTTCAAAATCTTTCTTCTGTTGATCAAGAGTCTTGTTCAATCCTTTCATCTTCGTGTTCAGGTTCTTGAGGTCTTTGAGTACAGTCAACAGAGAACCACTTATCTGGTCATAGAATTCTTTCTTATATACATTTGACATGTTCTTTCCTGCTCTTTCCCATCTCTCTGAAGTTGCATGCTTCCAGTCCTCGAGTCTTTGTGATATCTCATCCTTGAAAGATCCCTCACCGGTCTCTAATATCCCAGCTGCATCCTTCACGTGTGAGAGGACAGAGGATTTCTCCAGGAGTTTAAGCATGTCTTGCGCTGTGCCTTCCATCTTCACGTATAGGCCAAGCAATTTATCACTTCCCTCTGGAAGCGCTTCTGCTGCGCTCTGGACTGACTGCTTGAACTCATTCATCTGGGAAGTGAACGTCTCAAGTTCCTTCTTCTTTTCTGCCAGCAATCGCTGCATCTCTTGCACGCGTTCTACCTTCTCGTGGAATAGCAGGTCGAAGAATTTCTCTTTTCCTATCCCTCGTGTTGCCAGTTCTGTGTCTTTGCCGTTCCATTTGAAACCCAGCATCCTTGGTTTGCTCGAGTCCTGTCCGAACACGAAATCCTCAAGAGGCACGAGCCGCAGGTTTTCGACACCTATCAGGTCTTTAGGGATATAGCCATAGAAACGGTTGTTGTCTATCCTGCTCAGACCGAACCTGTCAGTCTTCTTTATCTCTTCACGGGGGTTCTTTGCAGTCGCTACATTATGGATATGTTCTTCAAGGGCGTCCTGCACCTCCTTGAATTTCTGTTCTGCATCTGCTTTCGCGAGGTCATCGACGACTTTCTGCATAGAATCTATATTAGGCTGCACATCGAGTGCCTGTGGGAAGTTGACGTCAGGTCTTTTCATCTTTGCACTGGTCACTGGTGCTGATGGCCCATCTCTTTGAGGCAGTATCTTGAACTCTATGAAGTTCTCATGCAACACTCTCAGGTTTGCAGCATCTTCAGCGCCTAGTGCCAATCTACTCCTCATGAATGGCCAGTCGACCACTCTCAGTATCATCCTGTACGTCCCTAATGGTGCGTGTTCGCTCACCGTCATCAGCGGGTCGAACTCTATGAATGTCTTTGTCTTCGCTATCTTCAGGACAGTATATTGGTAATTGAACAGTTTTGCTTCTGACCCTCCTTTTTTGTATTCTGTAGGTTTGAGTCTCTTGTTGTTCCTGTCGTTCTGTGTATCATATAGGAATATCCGCAGTCCGAAATCGTCTGGACTGACCAACTCTCCCTTATCATTCATCAGATAGCATACCCATGCCACTTTCACTGCGCCCATATCTTTTCTCAGGAAGAATCGGAGGTCATCTGCTCCCCCTTGTTCATCGTTAGTGACCTTTCTCAATGAGACATGTCCTCTCATTATCCTGTGGTCTGCTGAGCTTCCTCTTCCTCTTCTATCTCCTGACAATGGTCTTGGGTTCAGTGCTGGCAATATAGTTAGTGTGACGCCTTTCTCTCCTTCCTTGGTGACTAACTGCACAACCACATTTGTCCTATAGAGTTCACGTTGTGTAAGTATGATACGTTCTCTGCTGTCTGGAGCTGTCCCATCACTTCCATGAGGAGGGTCCATATGGCTGCCATCA
>DUGW01000218.1 GCA_013331125.1 Candidatus Woesearchaeota archaeon
TTCTCAAGTCTCTTGCCATACCTGGCCTTGAATGTGTCAGCAAGAAGGTCAAGATGCTTGAAATGAACCTTTATGAAAAGAGCCTCTGTATGGATTGTCCAGAAAAGATAGGCCATGCCCTTGACGAGATGTACAGCAATGTCCTTCTGTTTGCCTTCAACAGCAGAGACAAGATGATTCTTCATATTCTCCTCAGCCTTGGCCATATCAGATTCAGCAGAATGCTCCCATTTCAGGATCCTCTTCATCCTGAAACTGCCGACAGCACCACGGACCAGTACCCATGGAGTCTCAGCTTTGATACCAAGGGCGCGGATCTTAGCTATCTCTTGCCTTATCAACTCTTCAACCTTCTTATAATCTTCATCATTCATGAAGCAAACACCTCTTGTGGATGGATAACTATCATCTGCGGTCATAGAACAAGTAACCGCCTCTTTTAGTTAATCCTTGATTGCTTAGTATATAAAGTTTTTGGCTGTTAAAAGGCATGAAAACGCAGAAAATAAACAGCTAAGCCCGTCGATTCATCCCATAGCCGCAAGGTCATACCCAAGGCCAGTCATGACCAGATAACCGACAATCATATGGATAAGGCAGACGCCCCAAAGATTGCGCTTCCACTCAAACACTGCGCCAAGGATGACACCTAAAAGGAATGTGAGAATCACCACTCCAAGTCCGAATGAGATGTGGCCGAATGCGAAGACAAGAGAGGATACCATCACTATGGTCAAATTCTTATGCCAGCCTTTCAGTACATGCCTGAGGATCGTGTGAGGAAGGGCCCTTGAGGCCATCTCCTGCAAAGGAACAGTTATGGGGTAGAATATATCACGCCAGGTCCAGTTGAAGACAAGGAACCCGCCACCTAAGTCAGGCTTGATACCGAACATGCCGAACCATTTGAACAGGCCGGAAGCGACCACGACGATGACAGAGATACCGATATAGAACGGTATGTTCCTGATAAAATCAGGTATGTCAATGCCCCAGCCTTTCAGGGTATAGAGATGCTCCTCAAAAATGATGAAGAGCCCTGACACTATGAAGAAAAGGACGATAAAGAATATCACATTGTAATGTTCAGGAGAGAAAGAATAGATTATCGAGATGCTCATGAAGAAAAGAGTCCACATGACCAAGAGGATAACAAGACCTGTTATGTCCCTCATGTAACCGATATGCTCCTTCTGCTTCCTGTAATCATCGATGATAGAGACGAAAGCCTCTGCATAATAATCAATCTCTTCCAGCTCCAGCTTGCCAAGCTTGCGGCAACCCTTGCACTTGATCTCCATCACGCCGATATGCTCCTCATGGCGGGTTACTAGAGGGACGAGAACCACAAACCTATGGTCTGCCTTGAGGATCTCAGGCTTTGACAGGTTCTTGCTATAGAAATCATTGACATAATTAGGGACCATCTCAATATGCTCCTGCTCGTAGATGTCAAGACTGCGGTTCTTCGGATCATGGGTGTATATCAGGATTCCGTCAACAGCGACCCTTGCCAGATGGAGGACAACTTCATCAGCACCAAGTCTCCTCTTCAACACTTTGGCACCCATCGCAAGCAGCTTATCAGGATTCTTCTTGAGGAACGCCCTATGGAGGGTGTGGAAATACTTCTGCTCAAAGATGCTTCTCACAGAATGAAGGACAGAATAGTCAAAGTAACTAGACGGTTTCTCTGCTATGTTATTTCACCTCTTTGAAATGATTATCAGCTATGATGTTTATAAACGTTTTGAAAAAATATGTTCAGGTGGTGATGCCCAGGNNAGTTCACCAAGACCCTTAGGCTTCTTGTACTCAGCAATCTCGACCTCAATCTTCTCCTTGTCCTCTATCCACTTGATTGCGTCATCCTTGCCGCCAAGCTGATGGACAAGACCCAGCTCCTTCGCTTCGACACCAAGGAAGAACTGACCCTCAGCTAGCTCAGTGACCTTGCTCTTCTCCATGTCAAGATTCTTTGACACTTCAGTGATGAAGAAATCACGCATCACGTCAAGCTTACCCTGGAAAAGCTCTTCTTCCTCTTCAGTGATATGCTTGAGAGGAGTGCCCATGTCCTTGTACTTGCCAGAGACCATGCGCTGATAAGAGGCATTGTACCTTTCCAGAGTGCCTGCGAAATCAATGTATGAAGCTATCACGCCGATACTGCCTGTTATCGAAAGAGGACTTGCTATGATATGGTCAGTCGCAGTGGCAGCCCAGTAAGCACCTGAAGCACCACCTTCCCTTATCCAGGCGACAGTCGTCTTGTTGGTCTTCTTGATGGCCTCAGAAAGCTCCCAGCTTGCGACAGCAGAGCCGCCACCAGAATTTATCTCGAAAAGGATGGCCTTGATCTCAGGGTTCTTGTCAGCCTTCTCGATAAGCTTTATGAGTTCAGTGGCGTCGGCGAAACCAGAGGTCATGAAACCCCCAGGAGCGCGTGAGACAATCACGCCATTGATGGCTATCTGCGCGACATTACCCTTGGGCTCGATGTCAGAGGCAGAGATGAAGACGCCGATTATCAATGCAGTGAAGAAACTTATCATGCCGAGAAGCATGATTATGACGATGACTACAATCCACCGTCCTGCACCTGAAGACTGTTGAGGAATATCCGCTTTTTTCATATTATCACCCTGAGTATGACATTACTGATTGTCGGTCTTATCAACCGAACTGGTAAACCTCTATCACCTTTGTCCTGCAGAGCCATTCAGAGAACCTCTGCTGCTCCTTGTTGAAAAAAGTGAAGACAGGATCTACGATCCAGAGGAAGATGAAAGGGATTGTAGGGATGATGAACATACTGCGGATAAGGGACTGGAAGAAACTTATGTCACTTATCTGACCATCGCCCACTGCTACGACCCTCAGACCGAGGAGCATCTTGCCGACTGTCTGGCCAAGCATGTATTCCTGGAGCACAAAGTAAGCAAGCACCATCAATGTAAGCAGGAAGAACAGCATCACGATGACTGTCGAAAGAGAGTCGGAAGACTGGAGATGCTTCACAGTCTCTTTCACACTGCCGGCGCCATCGATGATGCTGGCTATGATCGAGTCATAAAAACCAAGCACGAGAAGGTCCAGCAGAAGGATGTCAAGGATGAATGCAGCGACACGTTTCCAGAGTGAGGCATTGCCTATGAATACGCGCTTCTCAGGAAGATTAAGATCAGTAGTTGTATCACTCTTTTTCGGCATGGAGAGGAAACTGATGGCAGTGTATATAAATATTGTCCTATGACTTCGCAGCCGGTCAATGCGTTCGCGCTAACCGCAACAATACAACTCTCTGGACAGAGCCTGTTTTGCACAATATTTATATACCTGGCTTCGTTTTTATTTCTCAGTAATAGTGATTTTCAGCAACATCTGTTGAAAGCAAGGAAAAGCGGTGGTTACGATGGCTAAACTGTTTTTTTACCCGATAGACCTGACATACAAGATAGTCAGAGGAAGGCCATCAGTCTACATCTACGGAAGGACAAGAGACGGCAAACAGATATGCGTGGTCGATGACGATTTCGAGCCCTACTTCTATGTGCTGCCAGCAAAGAACGCAGACATAAACGAGCTGAAGGACGCGATCAAGAGGGTGGCGATAGAGGGAAGAGAGAGCTACAACGTAGTCAAGACAGAGACAGTCAAGAAGACACTCATGGGCACAGAGATCGCAGCAGTGAAGGTCGTGACAAACATACCTGCAGCAGTCCCGAAGATAAGGGACGAGATGAAGAACCTCAAAGGTGTAGAGGACACAATAGAGTATGACATACTGTTCACAAGACGCTACCTGCTCGACAAGAAGATAGTGCCATTGGTACTGACAGAAGTCGAGGCAGAGGCACTAAGCGACAGGCAGGAGAAGACAAGAGTCCCGATATTCAAGGCAAGCAGGATAGAACAGCACTCAAGCGAGACATACGAGAAGCTCAAGATACTGGCATTCGACATAGAGGTATACAACCCAGAAGGGAAGCTGACACACCCGGACAGGCACCCGATAGTCATGATCGCATTATGGGGGCACGACGGAAAGAAAGAGTTCAAGAGAGTCCTCACCTGGAAGAAGTTCGAGACGAAACACGACTATGTAGAGGCAGTCGAGGCAGAGGCAGACATGATCACAAGGTTCAAGGAACTCGTGGCAGAGTACGCGCCCGACGTCCTGACAGGATACTACTCCGACGGATACGACTTCCCATACCTCATAGCAAGGGCAGAGAAATACAAGATAAAAATAGACATAAGCCTGGACTATGAACCAGCAAGCAGGGCAAGAGGGAAGACAAGCATAGTCGACACCACAGGCATAGTGCATCTGGACATACTGAGCTTCATAAGAAGGGTCATATCAAGGAAACTGCAGACAGACTCATTGACACTGGACAATGTGGCGCATGAACTCCTGGGAGAGAACAAGGACGACGTCGACCTGAACGTGCTCGCAGAGAGCTGGGACAAGAACGACGGAAGACTGTTGTCAGACTTCGCGAAATACAACCTCAAGGACGCGAAACTTACAGCGGAACTCTGCGAGAAAGTATTGCCTAACCTAATAGAACTCGTCAAGCTCGTAGGCCAGGACATAGGAAGCATAAACAGGATGTCATTCTCACAACTGGTCGAATGGTACATAATGAGGTACACGCCAGACTTCAAGCAGTTCATACCGAACAAGCCCCACCACGCAGAGCTCGTCGAGAGGATGGACCAGCGGGTCAAAGGCGCATTCGTCTATGAGCCGAAACCAGGACTGTACGAGAACGTCGTGGTGTTCGACTTCAGGTCACTGTACCCGTCGATAATCGTCTCGCACAACATAAGCCCAGACACGATGAACTGCGAATGCTGCATGGAACAGGAAAAAGTCCCTGTCGAGGGATACAGGCTGTGGTTCTGCAAGAAAAGACAGGGATTCCTCTCAGCGCTGCTCAAGGACATAATATCCAGGAGGCAGAGGGTCAAGGAGATAATGAAGAAATCAGACCCTGACAAGAAGGCATTCCTGGACGCAAGACAGGAATCACTCAAGGTGCTGGCGAACTCATACTATGGTTACTTGGGTTTCTTCGGCGCAAGATGGTACTCAAAAGACTCTGCAAGGAGCGTCACAGCATACGGCAGGTATTACATACACAAGGTGATAGACACAGCGAAGAAAAAGGGCTTCGAGGTGCTGTACTCAGACACAGACTCCATATTCATACGGCTGCCAGACCACGACGAGAGACTGGCCATGAGATTCATGGAAGACATCAACAAAGACCTGCCAGGGATGATGGAACTCGAATACGAAGGCACATTCCCAAGGGCACTGTTCGTAGCGATGAAAGGAGAGGAAGGAGGAGCCAAGAAGAAATACGCGATGGTCGACCAGGAAGGGCGGCTCAACATAAAAGGCTTCGAGACAGTGAGGCGCAATGTCAGCATGATAGCCAAAGAGATCCAGGAACAGGTCCTGAAGATAATACTCAAGGACAACCAGCCAGAACTCGCATTCGAATACGTGAAAGAGATGGTCAACAGACTGAGGAAGAAGAAGGTCGAAGTGAAAGACCTCGTGATAAGCACGATGCTGACAAAGCCGATAGCACAATACGAATCAGTGGGCCCGCATGTCGCAGCAGCGAAAAGGATGAAGGCAAAAGGCACGACAGTGGCGCCAGGGATGATAATACCATACGTAGTCGTCGCAGGCAAAGAGAAGATAAGGGACAGGGTGAGGCTGCCGGAAGAGGTGGCCAAGGGAGACTACGACGCAGACTATTACATCAACAACCAGGTGCTGCCTGCAGTCGACAAGATATTCGAGGTATTGGGCTTCGACGTGGCAGTGCTGGCAGAAGAGAAGAAACAGAAAGGGTTAGGGGAGTTCTTCTGAAAATGAGATACGACTATTACTACAAGCATATCAATAAAAATACAAAAGGGAAATACGACTGCTCTACACTGGCGGCCAGGCCCGAAGTTTTCAGCAGACTGATAGATGATCTCATAAGGCCTTTCAGGAAGACCGCCTATGACCTGATCGTCAGTCAGGAAGCATTAGGCCTGATATTCGGAAGCGCAGCAGCACTCAAGACAAAGAAAGGGTTCATCCCCTTAAGGAAAGGAGGGAAGCTGCCGACGGTAAGGACGCTTGTCGCCAGGAAAAGCTTCGTCGACTATTCGGGAAAAATGAAAGCACTAGAGATAAATAAAGGGCTGATCAAGAAAGATGTGAAGGTCCTGATTGTCGATGACTGGATAGAGACCGGAGCACAGATGAAAGCTGCTATACTCCTGATAGAATCTCAAGGCGGGAAAGTCGTCGGGATAGCTGCGATCACTGCCCATAGGAACAGAGGGACTAACTTATTATTTGAGAAGTATAATCTGAGACCATTGAATGTGATTGAGGAATGAAGAATGTTCGCGATATTATGTTTTGGAGCAAGTATAACATACGGCCGTGGTGATGTGGCAGACAAAGGGTGGACCGGCAGGCTAGAAGATGATTTCTCTGCAAAAGACTATTACAATGCAGTATATAATCTGGGCATACCTGGAAATACGTCAAGTGATCTTCTGAAAAGGTTTGATGTTGAGTCTTCAGCACGGATAAAGAAGGTGCGTGAGGGAGATAGGTTTGTGATACTGATCGATATCGGGACAAATGATTCGAGATTGATCGGTGAAGAGAAAGAGGAGCAGACTACATTGGAGCAGTATAAGGATAATATCAAGACGTTATATGAGAAAGCCAAGACCCATACAGATGAGGTATTCCTGTTCGCAGCCACTCCGGTCGATGAGAGCCGGACGCTTCCGTATGAAGGCAATCATTATTCCAACAGCAGGATACAGCAGTTCAATTCTGTGATGAGAGATATCGCAGGTGGTGATTTTCTAGATTTGTATGCAGCAGTTGATGGGCCTGACTGGAATGACATGCTTGATGACGGACTGCATCCTTCTGGTGAAGGTTATGAGAAGATGTTCCTGGTGATAAAGAAATTTCTGATTGAGAAAAAAGTGCTGGGTTGATTGTCTGTCCTTCATCTCTTGATGCCTATCATCCAGATGTGGAAACCCTTATCAAGTTCTAGTTCAAGTATCCTGAAGCCCTTGAAGTCTTTCCTCATCAATGTCTTGTTATAGATGAAATGCGGAAGACCTTTCTCAGGACCGTCGAGAGGGATGTAGGTATGAGGGGCCACCTTCTTTGCATCGTGGGACCTGTAACCGGTCTTCCTGGCAGCGACTGTTATGAATGCAAGACCACCAGGCCGGAGGACGCGCGTGATCTCCCGGATGCAGAAGAGGACCTTGTCGTGATAATTATGGTGGATCACCTGGGTGGACAGGACAGCATCGAAAAAACCATCCTTGAAAGGGAACTTCTCATAGCAGGAGAATATCCTGCTCTTGTTCTTCAGGCCGTACTCTCCAAGCCAAGCCTTGGTCATCTTCACACCTGTCCTGGAGATGTCGCAGGAATGTACCTCGTAGCCAGCTTTCGCAAGACCCAGAGAATGCCTGCCAGTCCCGCAGCCAAGGTCAAGCACCCTTTTCACGTCGTGATTCTTCAGAAGCCTGAGGAACTCCCTGAAACCAGGCGCAGGCTTGTGGAACACCTTGCCCTTCTTCCTGAAGATACTCTCCCAATCACCCATGATACTCACCTCTCAGGTCTGATGCAGAACCCTTCCATCATTTATTAATATTATGCAAAAAACACGGGAAAAACTTTTAAATAACAGGCTGACATCTCTGGATTGTGAAGTCGAGAGAGATCCGGAGAGATGTGAAGCGAGAGAGAAGAATATCAAGGGGTGAATAGATGACAGAACTACTCTTTTTATCAGACTCATATGCCAAGCAGTTCGAGGCGAAAGTCGTCAAGGTCGACGGCAGGAGTGTCGTGCTCGACAAGACCCTGTTCTATCCACAAGGAGGAGGACAACCCTCAGATACAGGAGTCCTTGTATGCCAGGGGAAGGAGTACACTGTAGTGCATGTCTCAAAGAAGGACGGCGAAGTCGTGCACGAGGTCGACAAGGAAGGCATGCAGGCCGGAGAGACAGTGACAGGGATGCTCGACTGGGCAAAAAGACACAGGTACATGAGAGGACACACAGCATGCCACCTGCTTTCTTATGTCGTCAACAAAGAGACAGGAGCACTGATAACAGGCAACCAGATAGCAGAAGACAAATGCCGGGTAGACTTCGACCTGGACAACTTCGACAGGGAGCAGATAAAGGCATTCGAAGAGAAGACAAACGAGCTGATAAGGTCAGGAGCCCAGGTGACGACCAAACTCATGCCTAGAGATGAGGCATTCAAGATACCATCAGTGCTTAAACTCAAGAACGTGCTGCCGCCAAGCGTCGACGAGATAAGGATAGTCGATGTGGAAGGGCTCGATGTCCAGGCATGCGGAGGGACACACGTGAAGGACCTCTCCGAGATAGGAAGGATCGAAGTTACAAAGGCAGAGAACAAAGGGAAGAGCAACAGGAGAGTATATTTCGTGCTGAAGGATTAGCGACTTGTACTGAGCTGGCTTTCAGTCTTTATTTCTCAGTGTATCGGAACTTATAGCCAGGAGGTATCACTATAAGATCCATCTCCTGGAGGAGGAAACCGTCGCTGTCCTGAGGATTTATCGAGAATATCATCTTCTCCTTGCGGACGATGTCAGCATAGTCCTCACCAGGCATGTTCATCCTCGTGATCAGCTGATGCTGGTCATCCTTGTCCTGGACGATACAGATAGGCTGCTTCTTGCGGATCACGAACGTACCGGGAGAATTGCCTTCATTGAAGAGGTAGAACTTCCCATCCTTCCTGGCGATGCGGGCATGCACAGGACCGCAATGATGGAGAAGGATATGGCAGACCTCGTCGCTGCCTAACAGGAGAGTCGAACTGTCCTTGAGGTCGAAAAGCGCGTTGAGCTGGATACGATGGGGATGCTTATCCTCGACACCCTCGACCTGGACCTGATGGCCTTCCATGGTCAGGAACGGCCCTCTATTCGCAGCCTTGTGCCTCTCGATCTTCGGAATCCTGTGCTCGACCTCCTTCAGCTCGTGGAGAAGGTCCATCATGTCAGTGCCTTCAGCAGAGACAAGCTCCTTGATCGACTGCGCAGAATGGAGAGCGCGGACGACATCCTTCTGGAACCTCTCTTCCCTGAAATGCTCTTTCAGCATGCCCTTGACAACCTTCTCTTCCTCGGAGATCTTCGTAATCTGCTTGTCAAAGACCTTTGCAAGATTCTCATAACAATGCCTGAGCTTTATCAACGAGATGATGTAAAGATGCACATGCCTGGTGGCAAGGTCCTGCTCCTGCTCGACAAGACGCCTGAAGAGCATATCATTATGCTTATCGTTGCCATGGACCCAGTGTATCTGCCTCTCAAGCTTATGGGCAAAATCAGTCAGGTGCACCTTTTCCTTCCTGCCGATGCTGTGCTTGAGCCCCCAATCAGCAAGATGGATGAACTCTTCCTTCTCGACGTGAGTAAGGTCATCGATAGCAGCGCGCTGAGCGAGGATGGAAGCTTTCATCTCAGCAAGTATGGCCAAGACCGTCTTCACGACCTCGACCGCCTCCTGCTCCTCAAAGACCCTGCGTGCAACCCCGAAGAAGGCCTTATCTATGCCTTGCGATCTCACAAGCCCGGAAACCTCGCCCTTATGCTTGAGTGCATAACCATTGATGGCCATAGCATGTGATGCGATAGCCTTCGCCTCTATCGAATCACCAAGACTCTTCAGGAGGAACGCGCCAAGTTTGGCACTTTCTTTACTCCTCCTACCAGTACCAAGAATAAGGTCATAATGCTCTGCCAACTTAGCAAGACCTGCAGACACATTCCGTACCTTGTCCTCGACATCCATCAGCTAAAACCTCCTCATAAGAGACTTGAGTTTAGAGTTATTATCATCAGCCAACATCATCTTCTTCCTGAACACCATCTCAAGACCCTCAACATCATTGATTATCTCGTCAGCAGACTCATCAAGACGCATATGCCGGGCCTTCTTATGGTGGTGGTATGCCAACAGCAGAAGATGCACGACCACGATGAGCGCAATGATGCCTATCTTGATAATAAAAATATAAGACCAGACACTCCAATCCTTCTCATAATGGCTCCTCAGAGAATCATGCTGGTCATAGTCGATCATTATCTGGTCATACGGTATAAGCCTGCCAGACCTCCTCACCACTGCAAGGATCCTCTTTGAATCTTCCTCAGTGGCTGCGTTCTTCAGCGCAAGATCATAAGCCCTGTTCCTCAGAGCCTTCATCTCCATGGCCTTGTCCACGTCGACCTTAAGGTAGAGCTCCATAGCGCGCTGGGACAGGTCAAGTGCCCTTATGTGATTACCATTGTCAAACAGTATCTTGGCCTCAAGAGCCAGCTGGTCAGCAGCCATCATGATGGATGCATCATCCTCGCCCAGTACATTCTTCAGCTCTGTCTGCATACGCCCGGAGACGACGCTGAAATCGACATCGCCGATGCAACGCTCGTGCGCGCAAGGGCCATACCAGACATCCTGCTCATTCTCTTTCTTGAGGCAATACCACTGCTCCTTATGCAACTTCACCTGTTCACAATAGAGGACAGTCGGACACCTCAAGCTGTCGACCACACCAGGAGGTGCAGCCGGAGTATACTCATCCTGGAAAAGCTGAGTCGATGTTATGATGACCCTCTGGTTAAGTTCAGGAGCGCCGAAAATATCCGTCTTTCCACCAGCAATACCTAACTGAGGGACAGCTGTTATCTTGCCGCCAGAAAGGTCAAACAACCTGTTGGCGACATCCTGGGCCCTGAGCAAAGCCGTGTTCTCAGGCTGGTTGTCATCTCTCGACGAAAAACCATAGACGGTCAGAGAATAATAACCCCTCTCAGTCAAGAGATCGACAAGTCCTGTGAGATCATCCTCAAGATTGACGAAATTCCCCTTGAAAGTGTAATCCGCACGGCAGGAATCCTGCGCAGAGACAGAGAGGGCGAACAAGGCAAGAGCTAGAATAGATGCTACAAATATCGATATAGCCTTACGATCCATCGTTCACCTCTTTTTTGAAAAATTTCATACCTGACGACCTGACAGATGCCTGCCAGCATCATGGTCAGTCATGATCATCTATGATAAACGAACAATCTTTTCATCAGCTTGAAGAGTTTAACATCCTCAGCTGTCATGTCCTTGTTGAATGTAGGGAAATCATCGATCTGCTTGTCGCTGAGATCCTTGCCCATCTTGAGCATGTGGCCTATGCTCTCTATGTCGAAAGGCTTGCCCTTCCTCAACTTGTCATCAAGAGCCTTCATGTGCTTGGCAATCTTCAATGATTCACGCAGGGCGACCTTGCTCCTCAATGAATCATCAGCCGAGACCCAGACATCCGCAGGGAACTCATGGAACCTGACAAGATGCTTCTTGAAATCCATCTGCTCGAAACGGGCCTGGCCAAACTCGTTGACTATCAAGGCACCCTTCATATTATCCCAGACATCATGTTCGGGCTTGGAACCATGCTCCTTGATGTACTGGAGGAGATCATTGAGCTCGACCTTCCTGTGCTTCCTCTGCTCTTCCTGCACGACAGCAGCCTTGGCCAGTTTCTCGTCGAGGATATGCTTCTGGACAGTGACCCATTCATTAAGCTCTGCAAGGAATATCTCAGGGTGATGCACGTGCTTATACTTGACGATCCTGAAATTCCTAGAGCCTTCCTTGGTCTCATAGGTGATCCTCTTGTTCATCAGCATGGCAGCAAGGATTGGAGACTGCGGGCCCATGATATTGATGACCTTCCTAAGATCATTCGGAGTGAACTTCTTGGCCTTGAGCAGGCTGCTGGCCTTGTCAGTCTTCTTGACAGCCTCTCTTGAGGTCGCCTCTGATTCTTTGTTGAGCTGTTCAACCTTCGCTACATTCAGCTCGAGCGCCTGTTCATTCTTATGGATGATTGTGAACCTCCCCTCCAGGACATCAAGCTCTTTCAATGCCTGGTCCAGATGGGAATTATCATTCGCAGCCTTGAGGAACTTCAGGAACTGGTCTGTACCTCTCTTGACATCGACCATGACAGGATGCTCGTCGGGCTTCATAGGCGGATGCTTGGTCTTGGCCTTCTGGTAGAACCTGCCCCAAGGCACGACGAGCAGGAGTGCCCCTATACTGACCATCTCTCTGATGCCCATGCTTTTTTCTTTCCTGTCTTTTCCCATCATATCAGCATCATCCGTCTTTTTACTTATCGTCTTTCCCATCATCATCTCATGTGGTATCATAAGGGTTGAACTGCACAGTGAACCTCGAGGTCGTCACGCCACCGACAACGTTGGTCACAGGGTTCAGTATATCGACTGTCTGGAACCAACCAGCAGCACCGATGACTGAGTAATTGTAAAGGTAATCAAAAGGACCACCGACAACCATCCCGAGGTTTATGTTGTACACGCCAGGGGAATGGAAATTCATCAGGTTAGGATTGACAACCCCGGGCGGGACAGCAGCGACAAACGCCACTGAAGGCATGTTGTTCTGGTTGAACTGAGGGATAGGCCGCGCGTCAAACATCAGCTCTACAGTCATGTCAGCATGGAACTTAGGCGAAAATATGAGGTTGTTCAGCCTGGCGTCAAGGCCATTTATCTGAGCCACCCTGTTGGTGAACCAGCGACGCCACCAATTAAGCAATTGACCAAGCTCGTACTGGATGTTCTTCTCCTGGATGAGATTGTTGATGAACACCTGACGCTGTTGGCCGGTCAGCGGCCTGTAGTGCTGGAAGACATTTGGAGCTGCCTGCGCAGCGAAGAATGTGTTTATCTGCCCGGTGTTTGGTCTGTTGCGCAGGATGCCTGGAGAGGCATCAAGATTGTTGAGCAGGGTCGTAAGAGCGGCATGGTCCGCAGCCCTCTGGGCAGCAGTCCAGGTAGGATCATTGATCTGCTGAAGGATGTTCTTCTTGGACTGGATGAGCCGCCTCAACTCCTCGATAAGATCATTGATGCGCTGGTTCTGCTGGCGTACAAGCTGGACACGACGGGCGACACGAAGACCTGCGTAACCCATTATGCCAAGTATCAGGAGTATCAGGAAAAGCCACGCATACCAAGGCCAACCAGCATCCCTGCGCGAAGCTGTACCGCCGTCTCCTGTCGTTCCGCCACTGCCAGCGGCCGCGCCTCCCGGACCGACACTTGGTCCCGGAGCTCCACCAGGTCCGATAGTACCGCCGCCAGCAGTGCCTGTGCCTCCACCACCAGTGCTGGGCCAGAACTGCCAACCAGCACTTGAAGAGCCACTAGAACCGCCGAACCATGTACCAGGACCCCAGAGATGGCGATAGCCAAGCTTGGAGAAGGCATTGAAAAAATCAGAACGGCAGGCAGAATTATCCATGCTGTCAGACATCTGGCAGACAAAATGGGTGAAGATGCTCATAAGGATATAGACAAGTATACAAGCAAGGATGAAAGTCACTATCTTGCCTGTCGTCGTATCAGACTGGATTATGANNAGAGTGTAGTTATCGAGAACTTGGTCTGGGTGATCAATGCGAAAGTAAGCATGAGTGAAAGAGCAAAAGACAGACCTATAACTGCGCCTTTAGCCCCGCCAGCCTTACCGAAACCCTCGCCGAACCACTTGGTGAAACCAAGATAGGACATCGCAAAGAACAGGGTGAAGAAGATAAGGAAATCTATCAGCTTGTCATGGTTCTTGTACTCATTGTTCTGGAAGAAACTGCTTATCCTGTTCGTACCTGCGCAGCCGGAGAGAACTGAAGTTAAGAACAGCAGTACAATGATTAATGTGAATAACAGTCGTCTGTTCATTTCACACCCCTTTTAGCAGTTTCGTCCATTTTCGCCTTTATAATTGTTTCGGTGGATTCAGGGCCTAGATAGGCTCTAAATGCCATATCTATATCTCTTTCTGCGTTTCTTTCTGTGATCGGTATCATATAGCATTCAACTCCTGCAAAAGGTCAAGCAGACCATCAAGGGCCTGAGCGAAATAGATACACTCCTTGTCTGCAAGTGCCTTGCTGTCCTGGATCAGGATCGACTCTATGAACTTGATGTCATCCAACACCCTCACCGCATAGTAGACTCTTGTAGGCGCGCTGATCTTCTCAGCATCACCCTCTTTCGTGATCATGACTGAAGCATCCTTACCACCATCAACTGTATGAGAGGAGAGGTCATCACCCTTACTTATCTTCCCCTCATCCTTCAAAGCATTGAAGACACCAAGATAATCCTGGAATGCCTGGTCTTTCTTCATAGGAGCGAGCACCTTCACCTTTGCCCTGGATACGACAAACTTCACCTCTGCCCTGTCCTCATCAGAGAATGATGTGTCCTTGAAACGTCTGCCAGCCTTGTCCATGTCATCAGCCATCTCACGCAGCCTGCGCATGTTGACACCTTTCTTGCCGGAATCAGTATCGATCTCGCCTTTAGCTGTCGAGGCTGCTGCCGACGTCTTGATGTTGGTCATGTAATCCAATGCTGTCTGGAAGACATCCCTGAACCTGGCACCTGGGACAGCCTTGGCCTGGGCAAGAGCGTCCTTCATGAGAGCCATCGCTGTATTACTGTCCTTTCCGTATGTATCCAGAGCCTTCTCAGCTGTCTGATAGGCCTTGGTCTCAGCGACAAGGGCTGCGAGGACCTGTTCATAGATAGGTATTGTAAGGAGAGAGATGCTCCTTTCAATCGGCCTGATATTATCAATCATACGCTTGTGGACATCAACCTTCACTTCCATGGCCTTGGAATACTCCTTGTAACCTTCAATCCTATCAGGAGAGAACCTGGCAGTCACGTTCTCAGCGTTCAATTTCTTCCAATGGTCGACGACGCCAAGCCTCTCCTCAACCCTCTCTGCGAAAGACTGGAATGCCTTATGGATGGGTGCGTATTCAGGAGCAGCCTCTTTGGCGGCCTGAGCTTCCAAGGTCCTGGCTTCCTTGAGAGCAGCAGTGTTGTCCACGTCCCTGAGATGCTCCAAAGTCTTCAAGATGAGATCAGGATAGGCCTGAGCCTGGCACTGCTTCCTGACATCCTCGGCATGCAGCTTAAGCTTGTTTATCTCCTCCTCTGTCTGGTGCTCGAATGCAGGACCATTCACACTCTCGATACGCTTCTCATAGAAGAGATAATGCTCTGCATTGCTGATTATCAGGTCAGCGAAATGCTCAGCCTTCTTGAACCTCTTGGCAGCGAAAGCCTTGTCCATCATAGCACTGAATTCAGAGAGTTTCTCAAGCTCTGCCTTGCTGACGCCCTTGAGTTCCTCATCCAACTGCTGGAGCAGGAGAGCGACATTCTTGAAGATGCCTACCTTCTCCGCGAACAACTGGTTCAGATGGCCGAAGTTGGTCCTCAACTCCATCACTTTCTTGACGAGTTCAGCATAATTAGTCCAGTTCTCGCGCTTCCTGAATGCACGCAGCTCTTCAGAACTTAGGTCGAGCGTCTCGAGCATCGACTCGCAGATTGCGCTGAACTGCTGGAAGTCGAGGGTGAGGTTCTTCACCTTGAGCTCCATATCCTGTATCTTGTGGATCTCTTCAGTGTCCTTCATGTCAAAGTCGCGCATGTAAGTCAGTATCTCATCGCCCACAGGATACTTGTCAAGCACCTGCTTGATCACATCGATGTCAGAGGCAAGCTCCTGGATCAGTGCAGCATCCCTGGTGCAGCGGTCAAGTATCGCAGCGACATGCTCCTTCTCTTTCTTGTTATGATGCGTAAGGGCCTTGAAATCAATGGCCTCACCGACGACCTTCTCGATATTATCAAGCTCCTCGCCGATCGTCTCCTTGACATCATTGAGACCTTCAGCAAGCTCTTTCGTGTGGGAGAAAGTGTTGCTCTCTGCGACCAACTCAGTCTTTGTGTCAGCAGTCCTGCTCTTTATCAGGCCGAGCGACTCTGCAAGCTCTTTCATCGAATCAGCGAACTTATTGTATATGTTCTTCTCGCGTTCTATCTGCTCGCCAGGTGATGCTGGGCCTGTCGGAGGGATGCCTGCAGATGATACTGCAGCACCTGCGGCTTTCGCCTTCTTCCTGTTGGCCAGGTGACGCGTGAACAAGATGATGCCCAGACAGGCAAGCAGACCAAGGAAGATGAACATACCTTTCGCCCACCACTTATCATGCCAAGCAGGCTCAACCTCAAAGTTGCCGCCCAGCCGATTGGCCAGAGCCAAAGCCGCTTTCGCAGCGTCCTCATCTGCCTTCTTCTTCGCCGCCTCTTCAGCAGCCTTCTTCACAGCGTCGGCAGCGGCGGTGCCTGGTGTTGTCGGAGTCGTAGGTGTCTTCACCACCTTGCCGCCCCAGAGATTCCTCACACCCGTCCCTACCTTGCCGAATATAGAGCCTGAACCGAAGAACTTGCCCATGATCGGCGAACGGTCACAACGGTTGTTGAAACAGACCATGGATATCAACAGATAGGTGAGTATCAGTGTTATTATCAGGGCGATGAAGAACGCACCTATCTTAGCAGCGGCAGAATCGCTGCTGAAAGCGAACTTCTTCAGGAGAGAGTAGACGAGCAGCAGTATACCTAAAGCAAGGAACACCAACGCGAACGGTATCAGCTTCTTAAGGGTGACCTTGCCGCCCCATACCAGTGCTGTAGAGAGCGCGAGGCCTAAAGCTACACTGAGACCGATGATAGGTCCTTTGCCTGCGTTCTCGAAGAACTGCTTGAAGCCCAGATAGGCCATACAGAAGAATATTATGAAGAATATCATGAAGTCAAAGAATGTCGGTCCCTGCTGATCACCATAACTCTTGAAGTACTGTCCGACCTTGCTGTTGCCGATGCTGCTGCCGATGTTCTTGAAGCCTCCACCAATGCGTGAGAGCACCTGCGCAGACACGATGCTTGAAAGCAATAACAGGATAAGCATGGCTATCAGTACCAAAGACAAAGTCCTTCTCGTCTTGTCGGTATCTTTCTTAGCCATGTTCTTGTCTTCCTCTGATCTTTCTTCTTTCTCTTATCCTCTCATCTTTTTGTCTGATCCTTGTTTCAAGCCCTCGGTTCAATCTCGATATTCATGCCGTGCAGATGCTTCTGCAGGGCTCTCTCCATCTTCACAAGCCTGTCGGCCTGCACTGCAATCTCGTTCTGGAATGTGCTCAACTCGTTGATGTTCTTCCTGGCAGCCCTCTTCAGAGCCTCGCTCTCCTTCAGTCCGCCCTTCAGGTGGTCCAGGAGCACAGGAAGATTGGAGAGGATATACTGCTCTTCGTAGGCACGGAGCTGGGCGTGGCGTAGCTTGAACTCCTCCATGGTCATCTTACCTGCCTTGGCAGCCTCGTAAGCCTCAAGCTCCTGCTTAGCACTCTGCTCACCTGCATTCGCCAGGTGCTGGAAACTGGCGAAGACGTGCGATTTCTTCTCGATAGCCTTGTCAGACTGCTCGAAGAAGCCACCTATCGAATCGCCGAAACCAGCTATGCCCATGACTACATTCCTGCGGTTATCCTTGAACTCTTCAGCTTCAAGCAATATCTTCTGATGCTTCTCCTTGATCTCTTTCATCCTCTCAGACACTGTCTTTGAGTATTCAAGCCGCAGCTTCTCTACATCTTCGTAGAGCTTCTTCATCGCTTCTTTCAACAGCGTCACCAGCTCATCTTTGGCAGCCATCTCGACCTGATCAACCTCAGTGACCATCTTCTTGATGAGAGCGGCGATCTTCTTGGCAGTCTGCGGATCGCGCCTGCCGCCTGCGAACTCCTTCATGAAAAGCTCTGCGCGAGAGCGGTCATTGAACCTCTTCTCCATCAGCCTCATGAAGATGTTCTTACTGCCCTCTTTCTCGAGTATCTCTCCGAAGGCATTCAGGTTGCCGAAATTGGCCATGTCATTCCTTGGGTTAGGGAAGAGCTTGCCGACCTCTGCATTGACTGCATTGATATCCATCTTGAGCATGACACTGATCTTCTCTCCCCCGACGCGTGTGAAGTACTCAGTGTTGCCGAACAGTTCATCACCTACGATAGGCTTCACATACTCATCCTGTTCAGGCGCAGAGAGCCTTAGGAGCAGGTATTTCCAGCACATCACCTCGACCTCGAAATTCTCGAAATGGCTGATCTTCGGAGCCTTGCCTCTCTTGACCTTGTCAATCACATCGATGTCAGGGATGTTAGGCAGTCTTCCAAGTATGCTGTTGAACTCGTCGTGGAACTCATGAAGCGGCTTAGGCTGGAGCTTCTCGCCCTTGGCGAGCAGTTCCTTGATCGTCTCTACCTGCTTCAGGTCAGGCAGCTTGGCTTTATTCACTTTATTCGCCAATTCAGCGAAGCTCTTGGCAAGCTTCTTGTCTCCGAAATGCTCAGCGATGCTGACCAGCTTGTCAACATGAGGGACAAAGTCGCGAAGGAAGTTGATGTTCTTGTCGAGATGGTCCTTCAATTCCTCCTCAAAGTACTGGACCTCCTGACCTTCCTTGCTCTTCCTGAACTGGTCCTGCAGTCTCTTGACTACCTTGGGTATCCAGTCGATAGCCTGGAGCAGGTATTCCCAATCCCTCTTGAGTTCAGCTTCTGATTTCATCTTATTTCATCTTCTCCATCTGATCATGATATCTTCTTTCATCGCGGTCTTTTTTCGTAGGTGTCTTCTTCATTGTCATCTCCTTCATGGTCCTGGCGGCCCTCCTGGTACGGGTGCTCCTGATGGTGTCGGTCTTCCCGGGGGCATGCCTCCGCCTGCCGGTGCACCTCCGCCTCCAGGTGCTCCTCCACCTCCTCTCGGCGCACCTCCTCCAGGTGCTCCGCCTCCTCCTGTCGCAGTGGCAGTCGCTGCTGCAGCTGCGGTCGTCGCTGCCCTCGCTGCAGCCGCTGCTGCTATCCTCTCTTCATCTTGGATGGTCCACAGCAACTGTTTGTACATATTCTCGTACAAGTTGGCCTTCTCAACATCACCATCATCGAGAGCCTTCATCCACCTGTCATAAGTCCTGTCACGACGCAGGTAGAGGTCCTGTAGCCTGTCGCCCGTCGATTTCACGGCCTCTTCATCATCTTTTATGCCTGAAAGCTGGTTATACCTGTCCTTGCCTATCCTGCTCTTCAGCCAGGCATTGCCTATGAATGGCATACCGGCGATGGCTGCGTTCGTGTACTCATCATTATCAAGCAGTCCGGCTATTCGCGCCTGCTTCTGCTCTCCCATCTTCTTCCACTTGGCCTGCATGATGTTGCCTGTCAGTGTGGCATACACTGCTCCTGCTCCGAAACCTATCAGGAAATCATACAGGATGCTGCCAATGCCTACCTGTGCCGAGCGGATGTCGCTGAACCAGAGCGAGGTGCCGAAGATGCCTAGCACGAACTGGATGGCCATGTAAGGCACTGCGACAGACATGACCTTGCCTGTCCAGTTATCCTCGCCGCCTTCACCTTTCTCATCGGCGCCTTTCTTGCCCCATTTTTTCTTCAGCAAGACTATCGCTATGATCAGGACCACCCAGCCGCCGACAACGAGTATCTGGTTCTTGGTCAGGCCTTCGTTAGCCATAAGTCCGCCCAGGACTAATGCTAGCACAATCGCCATCTTCTGTTTTGGTTCCATTGTTTCAGCCATTTTATGTCGAACCTGATCCTATCTTCTTGAATAACCAACTGAACAGTATGTAGAGCAGTATCGCCGATATTATGAAGGCGTAGAGGCCTGCTCCAGTATCATTGTTCCTCAATATGGCTTGCTTGCAGACCTGGCCTATCACCCGCTTCTGCTGCTTGCCGTCGGCTCCTTTGAAGTATTCGTACTGGTCCTTCCAGTATGCGCCAGTACCGCAGCATGGCGGTTTCTTCTCGAACTTAGAGCCGACAAGAGGCAGACCTGACGCGAATCCGCCGGCAGTGTCCTTTATCTGGTCCCATCTCGACGCGTAGGCGCAGTTGGGCTGGGCCTTTGTCGGGCCTATCAGGAACTGCGTCGCGTCCCTGAGCTTGGGCGACTTCCAGATGTATTCTGGCTTACCGTCGACGACCACCTTGGAAGAGATCGCAAGCGCAAGTATGCCGATGAGTATGTAGAGGATGACTTTCGTCGTGTTGTCAGACATCTTGTCTTTCAGGAATATCATGGCGAGGACTATGCCGACCATCGCTATCAGCAATGCATTTATCCAGAACTTGCCTGACTTGATGAACTTGCTGACCTCGCCCCAGACCTTTCCGACAGAGTTCTTTGTCTTGTTCCAGGAGTCCCTGATGGCCGCCTCTGCGCAGACCGAGAACACCAGCAGGCCAAGTATGACTATCAGTAACAGCAAGGCAAGCTTCTTCGTCCGGGCCTTATTGTCTGATACCATCATCGTAGGCTCATGCCATACCTCCCAGTCTGTTTGAAATCTCGTCAAGGGTCTCGTCGTCGGGTTCCTCCTCGAAACCGATACCCTGGAATGACAACCTGCACCATAGCTTGAGCACAGGATTGGTGAACACGAAAGTTGAGCCTGACTTCCTGACAAGGTCAACCTCTATGAGGCGCTCGATCAGTGACTTGGTCACAGGAGCGGAGCGGTAGAGAAGCCGTGCTATCTCGGAGAGCTTCAGGTCATCATGCATCGCAAGGACCTTGACCAGAGACTTGAGAAGACTGGATCCCCTGGCATTGTTCATGCTGCTCTCGAACAGCTCTTTGCAGTAGGTGTGCGTCCGTGAGAACTCCACTGTCAGCTCTGAGACGAACAGCCTGCGGAGCAGCGCAAGCTCGTCAGAGACATTGCTTTTCCTCGACGCTGACCTGTACCTCAGGCACAAAGATTTCAGGACGGCAGGGATGCCTCTTGACAGGCTGAACAGTTCTCTCTTGAGCCTGACATCCACCTTCCCGACAGACCTCTCGATGAACTCGAAAGCCTCTGTCTCGTCGAATGCGGAGAGTTCCATGAACTCGAAGCCCGCAAGACCTTTCTTCAGAAGTGCAGAACTAGTCGTCAGTACGTATGTGTTGGTATATGCGTTGGATTGAACATGAGCGGTCGCATGGATCGTCGATGTGAAGATGTCCAGGACCTTGGTTATCTGAGAATAATTATTGAACTGGAGGAACTCCTCAAAGCAGTCCATGATTATGACAAGCCTTTTCTTCAGGTGCTTGGCATATGCCTCTGGGAACAGGAGCGCAGACCTTAGTATCAACTGCTGGTCAGGCTTGATCTTCTGCAGCTCATTGTCAACAGTCCTGACAAGGCTCAGGCATTCATCACTCATCTTCTCCTGGAGAAGGGAATTGGTATTCGGTTGCGTGTCACAGAAAGAGGCCATATATTCCAAGGCTAAGTTCTCAGGAGAAAGTGATGCTTTTGAGAGGTCTATATAATATAGTGCTGATCTGATGCCTTCCTGCTGCCTGACAAGCTCTTTGAGAAGTGTCTTCTTGCCGAAGCCAGGAGAAGCGATGATGCAGGTATCAGTGGATTTTGAGATGTTCTGTTTAAGAGTGGTCAGATAGGCTTTTCTACCAGAAAATAGCTTTTTCTCATTCTCTAGATACTTCAATCCACGCATGTTTACCAATTGGTATATATTTTTGATGGTCTAATATTTAAA
>DUGW01000059.1 GCA_013331125.1 Candidatus Woesearchaeota archaeon
GGATTCTCCAGATGCTCGCAGGAAGTGAAAGACTCCCTGAGAACATAACAGAACCGATGTTCTCCTATGCAGAGCTTGCAGCATGTCTCAACTCTTCAGCAAGGTTCTGGGAACGAAGAGGCATAAAGGCAGACATGACAACAGAGAGAGCAAACATAGAACAGCTTCTCCCTCCAGACTCTCACTTCAAGCTTGAAGATGTCTTTGACGGTGAGGATGTGATCAGAAACATAGTCGAGGGCGTGATGCCTGACGGCACGACAATACCCATATTCACATACGAACAGGTCCTTGCAAACGAACACTATGACTACATGCAGGAATTCAAAAGGTTCGGAGTCGTCCAGCCATACAGGAAGGAAAGGCAGAGTAACGGAAGAGAAAACGGAAAGGACGTTAGCGAGCTTGTCGACAAGAAAGGGCAGGTAATCGACCCTGAGCTCACAATCCTAGCAGGCGGACACGAAGAGGCACAGGAATTCATGAACAGATACATAGCATTCCATGCATCTGACAATTGTAACATCAAGCATCTTACAAAATCACCATCATTCGACCCTGAAAAACCACAATGCAGACTGATAGGCATAACAGGCAATGAACCTGACAAATGCGTAACAAGCCCTGCATTCTTTGGAAACGGAAGGTACATGGGCGTCACTGCAGACAAACTCCAGGGTGAACGAGAGATGCTATCATCACCTGCATACAAACAGGTCATGGAACAGATAGGGGCAGCAATCGGAAAGCACGTCCCTGAACGATTCAGAAAAGAGCTCTGGCACGCAATGCGCAATGAGCTTTCATTCACATTATCAAGACAGTACTACAAGACAATCAGGAAATCAGGTATGCTATCAAACCCTGACCAGCTAGTCAGGATCATAGAGAGCGCAACAAAGACAGCATTCCTGCCTGAAGCGCACCAGAAGTTCATGGAAGATGTCAGTAACATGGTCACCTTCACATACGCGGGGTTCAATTATAAGCTCAACATATCCCCGTCACGCGCGGATGCTCCAGAAAAGGCAGAAGAACCAGTGGAAGCAGCTGAAACGCCTTCTGAAACTGAAGAGACGGCAGAACCCAAGAAGTAAGACTTTTCCCTGAGAAAGACTTATAAATCACTTTCTTTTTTATATACCTATGAAGTTTGATCTAGAGGTAAAAGGGGTGACAAAGAGCTTTGTCTCCAAAGGAAAAAAATTCTATGCAGTCAATGGTGTCGACTTCAAGATAAAGAAAGGAGAGATATTCGGATTGCTCGGGCCGAATGGCGCAGGCAAGACAACACTGATGAACATAATAATAGGCATGGTGACGCCGGAGAAGGGAAGCATAAGCATCCTTGGCGAGAGCAACAAAAACAGGGCAGTCTTTGACCGAATAAACGGCATCGCTGCAGAGACACATTTCCACTGGGGCCTCAAGCCGCTCGACATTCTCAGGTTCTATGGAAGGGTTTATGGTATTGAGAGGGAAGAGGCAGAGAAACGCATCAAAGAGCTTGTCGAACTCTTTGAGATAACGGAATTCCTGCACAGCAAGTACACAAAGCTCTCTACAGGAGAAAGGGCAAGGCTGGCGTTCGCAAAAGCGCTAATAAACAAGCCAGAGCTGCTCCTACTCGACGAACCCACACTAGGGCTGGACCCGAACATCGCACTAAAGGTAAGAAAGCTGGTGAAGCGTCTAAACGAAAAGGAGAAGACAACAATACTCCTCACAAGCCACTACATGCAAGAGGTAGAGCTCCTTGCAGACAGGGTGGCGTTCATAAACAAAGGAAAGATAATAGACATCGGAAAGATAGAGAAAGTAAAGGTCAAGCACTTCAACACATATGACTTATGGATAAGACCTTCAGAGATAAAGCAGAAGGCATTCCTGAAAAGCATGGGCTTTGAGATCAAAGGAGACAGGATCTACAAGGAGATGAAGACAAGCGAAGACCTAAGCACTATACTCACCCAGTTGCACAAGAAAGGGCTGAAGATAGACGATATAAAGGTAAAAAGACCAAGTCTGGAGGACTATTTCATAAAACTCGCAAAATGAGATGGCATAAGATCAAATCGTTGATGTACCGGGATTTCACAGTGATAAAGAGAGTGAAGTTCAGATCAATCGAGATAGTTTATTTTCCTATCACAACCATAGTCATATGGGGACTGTTCGCAGTCTATGCCCGACAGTTGGCAGTTGAAGCAGGATTGATTGTGCTGATAGTCAACATATTCTGGGCATTCGCGCACCTGGCGCAGGTGACCTCAAACATACTCATGATGGAGGACATCTGGAGCGGAAGCCTGAGACAGGTCCTGCTTTCAGGCATATCAGAGTTCGAATACATAATCGCAAGACTGCTGACATCCATGACCTCATCAATCTTCATGGTGATAGTCATGACAGGGCTTGCTCTGATGTTCGGCATAAACTTCTTTGCGTTGAACATGTTCCTGCTGATAGGCATAACATTATTGTGCTCTCTTGCACTTGCAGTCATAATAGCAGCGATGATACTGTTTGCAGGCAGGGAATACAGCTTGCTCACCTGGTCTGCAATACAACTGTTCATCATGTTCTCAGCACCGTTCTTCCCTAAAGAGATGTTTCCAAAGTTCTTGTTGTATCTATCTTATGTTATGCCATTCACAGCAATCTTTGAGGCAGCAAGGGCTTTCAGCACCACAGGGATTGTCCAGGCAGGCCAGCTNNGAAGATTACTGCAAAGACAGAGATGCCTATGCCTGCGTTATTGTTGAAGATACTCGCAGCAATACTCGTAGTGATACTTGTTGTTGCACTTACACGATATGTCCTTGGCAAAATGCCTGCAATGGACTTCTGGGTGTTGGCAGCACTGCTCGCATTCATAGCTTTTGTCGTGATGCCTGCGATGAGAAGGAAGTTTCTAGGGCAGAAATGAAATCGTCACGATAATGCGACGAAGAGTTCTGCAAAAGATTTATAATCGATATCAGTCTACCTGCAGAAATAAAATGGGTAGTCAAAACACACAGACATTAGAAGAGAGAAGCAGAACAGAACGACCTGAATCGCTAAGTTATATGCTCTGCCCGGAAGGGCATGGAATCTCCTTAAGCAGGGATAACTATGCAAAGGATTTCTCTGATGGAAAGACCGATGCGAACTGTATGCCTATGTTCGAGTCAGGTCTTTGGTGCTATCGCTGTGAAAGGGCTTATGGATTGAGCAAGCTCAGGGAACCTGAGAAAGAATGAAAATCTCCAGAGCCAGGCAGAAGGATATT
>DUGW01000034.1 GCA_013331125.1 Candidatus Woesearchaeota archaeon
GCTTCTTTCTCTTTTTTTGCCTTCTCTTCTTTGGCTTTCTTCACTGCTTCATCTATCGCAGTAGCATCCATGAGTTGTATCTCGAGTTTCTTGGGTTTCTTGCCTAGTTTGTCCCACATCTTCAGCACTCTGGGCGTCAACCCGTCGAGATATATCTGTACCATGTTGAAGTTCCCTGATTTGATCTTGTCCTTGGACAATTTGAGTTCCAACCTGAGGTCAAAGACATCCTGACCTAGCTGCTCCAGCTGATCGAATTCGTAGTCTAACTGCTCCACGACCTCGTTGTACTGGTTATACTTGTCCAATTCTTCATCAGTCAGCCTAACGACAGAGTGGAGGATCGGCCTGAAAGTGACATAGTAGGGCTTTCCCCTGTTCCATGAGGAGTTCTGCACCATTCCAGAACCGACAGGCGATTTGACCAGTGATTGGATGTATTCTTCACCATACTGCATCTTGATTCGGTTGAGGTCTCCTTCATCCCTTGTCTTCATCTGTACCAATGTGTTGATGTTTGCCTTGATCTCTCCGACGAAATCGCTTAGGACTTGTGAGATTAGCACTATGCCTATGCCCCACTTTCGGAATTCCCTGCAACCTCTCTCTATCTGTGTGAAACCGGCACCAGAACCTCCGAACTTAGGCAGGATTCGATGGATCTCGTCGAAGACAAGCAAGTACTTCAATCCTCGGAACTCATCAAGCTTGGAATGGAATATCTGCTGGATCATAGAGGCCACAAAGATATCATAATCCTTAGGATCCAAAGTGTTCGTGGTGAAGATCTGGATCTCACCAGGACGCAAGTACTTGAAGATATCGATTATCTCACGGCCGTTCTTCACAGCCTTGATGTTGCCGTTGAAGCCTCGCGGGTCCTTCTTAGGGTCCATACCAAATTTAGTATAGAACTCCAGGAATTTCTTGTCCTCCAGTTTACGCAGCATACCAGACCATTGGGCTGTAGGATCGAACACAGCGACAGCGACACCTTTGATGAGGCATTCCTCTATTATGTCCTGCGCACTGATGGACTTACCGCCTCCTGTGGAACCGGCCACTATGCTATGCACCGTCAGCCTGTCGATGTCAAAGTAGGATCTCTTGTTCGTCTCAGCGATCATGCCGACGAATGCGCTCCTGTCACCCTCCTGAGGAAGCTCATCATACTCCACTTTTGCGTGGAACCTTTTCTTTGCGTCCTGTCTTCTTTTTATCTCCTGTGCTGAGAAGAGTGCCATCGCGACCAGCGCAAGGAGTGTTGCCAACAGCCAGACAGGGACTATACCGAATAGGTCGTAGGCGTAGAATGGTTCTCTCACCGTGAAGAGTGCGTCTGTGGTTGACGTCAGGCCGAGATAGTCTGCCTGTGCCCTTATGATATAGTCATCAGGAGGGAAGTCGTCTGGTACTGTTATCTGCCCTACAAGTGATGTGAATGTCTCCAGTGTTATAGATTTTTCCTGCATATCAGTCAACCTTGTGCCGTTCAGGTTTGCGACATAGAACTTCAGGTCAACTTTGTATTTCCTGTCGGTGAAGAGGTTGACTAGGTCTAGTTTATATTGGATAGGTGTGCCCTGGACCACTACCTTCTTCAGCACATCAAGGTTCATCATCAATGTCTTGATAGGGATCTTTCCTTCTTTTGATATCCTTACCTCTATAGGCAGCTCTACGTCTATGCCTCCAGAAACCAGGAGTTTTCCTGTATATACTCCTGGCGGCTTTGTTCCTGAGATTGTCAATTCTAGCTCTCCATACTCATTTGGTGTCACGCTGAGGGTATCTTTTGATATCTCGACTATGCCGGCTATCTCTTCTCCCTGGATCTCAAGTTTCAGGTCGAGGTCCTCATCCTTGAAATTATAGAATGCTATTGTCTGCTCTACGAACGAATCCTGTTTGATATGTGTCTTTATCTGCCTTATTGAGAGATAGGCAGCGATCTTCCCTCGGATATCTTCAATCAACAGTCCTGTTCCGTTCCATAGTGATTCCTGCTGCACCTGCTCTGTTATGTTGCTGATACCCTGCTGTCCTGGCGGTTCAGTATACGGACCTATATCTCCTGGAGGAAGGTTAAAGAGTCCGGTCAGGTAGTTCGACATGTTTATTGACATGTTATATTCGATGACTGCTCCTGTCATGACTGAATTGTTTTCTGTCAGAGAGCCTATGTACGGGTCATACAACTGCCTGTAAGCGATTATGTAGTAGAAGCTATAAGAAGGCACTGATATCCTGTAGTGTCCTGTATCATTCGTTGTTGTTGACCAGGAGCCTATCCTCACTGTAGTGTTGCCGAGACCTAGCCCTGTGTCACCGTCTGTGACCAGGCCATATACTGTGCCGTTTCCGCCGAACACGACTGGAAGTTCTGAGAGTATGATGTCATTCCTTACTGTCTGGAATGCCTCCACATTTACTGATGTGACATTGGTCCTGTAACCCTCAGCCATCGCTACGACCATGGTCTCATTGCCTTCTGGCGCTATCAATGTGTAGTTTCCTTGTGCGTTTGTGAGGGTTGAGAAAAGACCTGATAGGATAGTTACATTCTCCAGGGGTGTTCCGTTGTAATTGCTCACTATACCTGTTATGTATCCGTACTGGAACAGTGATGTCTGGTTGAGCGTTGGGACCAATGAGAAATTATGCTGGTTAGTGATGTTTGAGACGACCATGGTGAAGTTAACATAGTCGAAGAAGTCTGTCTTGAAAGCCAGGACGAAGTTGCTTCCGACAGCAGCCAGGACATCATAATAACCACCCATGTCAGTCTGGGTGATTGCATCACCTACCTGCACTGTCACGTTCGGGAGTGGTGTGCCTGATGCCCTGTCTGTGACCCATCCTTCGAGCACTGCGTATTCCGCTGCGCTGCAATGCCCGAGCTCATCTGTTATTGGATCAGGGAACAGGTAATATGTGATGTCTGTCTGGTTGTATGGGACAGGCACCATCATCTGGAAATTATGTATGTGGCCATCATATCCAGGTATGGCTTTTGATGCGTTCGCTCCGAAGAATATGACTCCATTCGCGTCTTTGAATGCTGCCTGGTGGAAGACATTTGTCAGGTTGCCGACTGATTTGGTCCTCAATCCTGGTCCTGTACGCTGGATGCTTCCGAGGTTGAGTGTGAAATTTTCTGTGTATGATCTGGTTGCGGATATCCTTTCGCTCGGATCGATTCCTATATACGCGTCTATCTCTGCGGGCGTGGCTGGCTGTACAGTGGACAGGTCTAGCTGGTCTGCCGGCACCGGGCTTATGTATACGTCCCATCCTGATTTTCCGAAGCAGTTGAACGGGAGGTCAATCACTGTCGTCGTCCCTCCTGTTACTGTCCTGCTCCAGTTTGTCTGGTTGTTCTCCATGTCCAGGTATGCCATCCCTGCGAATCCGTGCCAGGCATCTGCTGTGTATGTATGGTGTATGTTGATTGCGGTTATGGACCCTGCATCTGCTGCATGGTAGAACCATCCTACGAAACTGTCGAGGAACACCAGGCTTATGGCTGTCGCTATGAGGATCGTAGCTATCGCTAGACCTAACAGTACACGGTTCGTTCTTTTCTGTTTCTTCATTTTTGTTATGCAGAGAACAACAGCTTAAGTGAGTGAGGTCTCGAACAGCCTCTGATGAAGCTGCATGCATCTCTCTCCCACTGCCGCTCTATGCCTGGTTTCCAGTTTTGCGTATAATTGCTTTATTTCAGAATAGTGACTCTTTGCTTTCTTGTGTTCATTGCTATCAAGGTGCAGGAATGCCTCATCCAATAGGTGGTGTATCTTTGTCAATGTCACTGTATGGTACAGCTCTTTGGTCTCTGGATGCANNTCTTTTGACAGTCTCTTGTATGCGTCCTGCACATGCGCGTATGTCTCGTGCGCCTTCTTGTGGTCTTTGTTCTTCGCGTGGTAGTGTGCGCTTGATATCATGTTCCTGAGGTGGTGCAGTTCGTTCCTGATCACCTCGTCTTCCTTGTTCACGAATTCCTTTGCTTTCCTTGTGAATGTCTCGATTGTCGATTCTGGTTGGTATGCCATGTCTATCTCGTAAGGCTTAAAATTTGCCTTCTTGTTCTTTCTCCATTCGCGTATCCTGTCCGGGACCTCGAAATGGTATACTAGATAGGCGATGACCAGCAGTATTATCAGGAGTATCTCTAAGAATAGTTTTGGGTTCTCTATCTCGAGGCTTGGGAGTATTGACATGCCTGTGACTGCTGGAAGTCCTTTCGATTGTCCTTCCGGCTCCTGCATCAGTATATGTTTTGTCTTCTTGAGGTTGTCTATGGTCGTATCTCCATCGACATAATATGAGTACCTGTCCATCCCGAGGTCGAACCTGAGTATCGGATCGCTCTTCACTATCTCGAAATCATCGATCTTGACTATCTTGCCTGAGCTGTCTGCCACCTCTTTAGGGACATATTCCAGCAGGAACCTGTCTTCGGTCTCTTCTGGTTTTGTCGTCAGGGTGTTTGTCACCACTGATATTGTCTTTTCTGTGCCTGACAACAGCGATATCTTGACAACACTCAGCCTTGATTTTATTGTGATCTCTTTCTGCATCCCATCTATGAGTTCTGCATAGTCTTCTTTCTCTCCTTTGCTGTAGTCTAGTTTCTTGTATGCCAGGTATTCTGCAGCCACCATCTTGACGTCTGCGATTTTTGGGTAGTCTACGAACTCTGTAGTATCAAGTACCTCGACGTCAGATACCAGGCTGTTGTATTCCTTGAGTGAACTTGTGAAGTTGGCTATCTTTTCGCCCTTTTCATCATTGCTGAGGCTTTTGTCGGTCTCTACCTTTCCGATGTCCCTTATCACCTGTCTCAGTTTCTTCTTTGCCATCTGCAGTTGTCCTTCGACATCGAGCACTTCTATGACTGATTTTCCTGCCTGGTCCATTCCTACGAGGCTTTCCAAAGCCGACTCGACCTTTGCCAGCAATACCTCTGCCTCACTTATCGTGCCTTTGACACTCTCCTGTATCTCTTCTGAGGATACATTGCTTCCGTCAGCAGCATCAGCAGCTGTTCCGCCAGAGACTCCGCCTTCTGTCACAGGTCCTGTGTAGTTGAGTTCTGCTATTATTGTCTGGTGGCTTGATATGTTCTTTACGAGTTTAAACCACTCATATTCTTCGTGGGCGATGTATATCCTTCTCTTCCCTTCATAGACCTCAAACTGTGCGACTCCTGCACTGTCGGTCTTCTTCCTCTCGTCATCGACCTCGACACTTATGTTCTCCAGGAGTTTTCCTGTCTGTTTCTCCTTGACTATGACTGTGACATTGTATATGTTGTAGACATGGATCTCGACCGTGTCTGTCGCCTTGTTGCCCTTGCTGTCTGTGGCTGTCAGCTCTACCATGTAGTCGCCGATCGTCGTGAATGTGTGTTCTGCATCCTCTCCTAATGCTGTTGCATCATCATCGAAGTCCCAGCTATAGGTCACGGCACCTATGCCTCCTGAGCTGCTTGCCTCGAATTCGAACTCCGTCCCTGGTCTTCCTGTGGTCTTGTTTGCCTCTATGTATGTCCTGAATGAGTTTGACACCTCGAAGCTTGTCTTGACTATGTACATCTCTCCTGCATGTGTGAATATGCCGTCCAGGTTGTATGTCCCTGAATTGCTTGTGTAGTTTATGGTGTCTATTATCGGGAAGTTCTGTCCTATATAATATTCAAAGAACGAATCCTGCAATGGTTTGCTCACAAAGAGTGTCAGGTTGGTTTTTGATGGTGCATCTATCACCAGGTATCCCATCTCTCCCATGGCGTAGGTCTGTTTGTTTGTCGATATGTTGTATTCGCTCGGTGTTCCTTGGCTTATGTAGAACACTCTTTCTTCGCTGGGCCCTCTGTTGCCTGCGCTGTCTGCGCAGCTTACATTCCAGTCATATACTCCGTTGGACAGGCCCGTGAGTGAGACCGTTGTGAGCGTGTTGTTTGTCGCAGCTATCCCTGTCCTGTTCACAGGGCCTTTCACCGAAAGCGCGCATGTCAGTGTTGCGTCTTTGCTGTCTGTGGCTGTGAACTGCAGGTCAATGCCGATCGTATGGCTTACGATATAATCTGCTGTGTTGAGCGCGACTGACGGAGCGTCTATGTCTATCGTGAATGTTCTTGTGCTGCTTGTGTTGTGCCTTCCGTCGGTTCCTGCGCATGAGACAGACCAGCTGTGCTGTCCTGATGACAGGTTATGGTATCTTGCCAGCGAGTTGTCTGTCATCGTCTGTATGTTCTCCTCAAGCACCTGCCCGTCCACTGTGAGGTTGCAGAATACGAAAGTGCTTGCATTGTATGATACTGTATAGTTGAACCCGACCCTGTTTGTGCTCTGTATGTATTCCCCGTCTGACGGCCCGTGCAATGCTATGCCTATGTTTGTATAGCTTCCAGGATCCACGTCTGTGTATATTATTATCTCGAATATCTGTGTCGATAGGTGTGGTGTCACCCATGTCATGAGATCATATCTTCCGTCGGCATCTGTATCGTAGAACATGATGTTGAATTCCGGATCTGCTGTGACATCTGTCTTCTGTCCACCTAAGTCCCAGAACAATCTGACCTTTTCCTTTTCCTCTTCTGATATCTCTGGCAGGCTTGCCTTTGTGAGGACGTCCTGGTAATGGAATTCGCTTGAGATGATGACCTGTTTCTTGAAGGAGTCTCCTTCTCTGGAGAGTGCTGTCTCCTGCAGTTCTGGTGCTGGGGTCTCATATTTGACGATATATGATTTCTCTTCGTTGAACCCGAGGTTGTCTACTATGACTACATCCTCTCCGTTCTGTGTGACCACTATGTCCTTGTTCTCTTCATC
>DUGW01000054.1 GCA_013331125.1 Candidatus Woesearchaeota archaeon
AGGCAGCGGCATAGCCATGGCTTATACCTCTCGTCATTACTGCCAGCATCCTTATAGGCTGCAGGGTCAGAACCGCAGCCGAGGTCAAGGATGACCTTTCCACTGACATCACCGCCGGTGAGATGAAGGATCTGCGGGATCGTCCCGCACAATGCCTCCCTGATCACCTTACTTGAAGAGCCGTACTTTTCTTTCATAGTGAGGCACATCCTTTCGATGATAGGCACAGCCTCAAGATAATGCCTTTCTGGTGCAGGGTGGTATATACCGACAAGTTCTTTCATGTGAATCAACCCGAAGAAATGTTTTTGATAGAGAGACCAGATAATCCCAGAACTAAAGGTTCACGACACTGGTCACGTTGTAGACTTCAAGGGCGTTGGTCTTGCCCTTGGCCTGGAGAGGCTCAAGCTTCTGGACTTTCACAAGCTTCTTGACCTCGTTGTAGGTGTTCTCTGTTATTATGACCTGGCCAGCCTTCGCAGCACTGCAAAGACGGGCAGCTATGTTGACGTTGTTGCCTATCACAGTATAATCGGTACGCTTCTTGGAGCCGATGTTGCCTACGACCATCTCTCCGGTGTTGATACCGATACCGATAGTGATGTCCACGCCGAACTGCTTCTTCAGCTTGCGCTCCATGGCCTGGGCCTTCTGCTGCATCTCAAGGGCGCACTTGACAGCCTTGAGGGCATGACCTTCATAATAGATAGGCGCTCCGAAAAGGGCCATTATCTCATCGCCGACAAACTTGTCAAGGGTTCCGCGATGCTTCATGATTATCTCAGTCATCTCAGTGAAATGCTCATTAAGGATCTCGACGATCTGCTCAGGCTCCAATTTCTCGGAAAGGGAGGTGAAACCCCTCAGGTCTGAGAACAAAACAGTCATCTCGCGCCTGTTGATCTTCATGAAATCCTGGTTCTGATCATTCATCATCGAGTCGATGACATCCTCAGAGACGTAACGGGAGAACATCTTCTTTATCTCAGCCTTCTCAAGGTCCTCGAATATCGCAGAGTCAGACTGCTTGGCGACAGCATCCAAGAGGCGCTTGTCGACAGCTGTGAAACCCTGCCTGTTGTTAGGGTTCAGGACACCGAAGACGCCCATGGTCTCGTCAGAGACGACGATAGGTGTGCATATGGCGCTGTCAATCTCCTTGTTGACACGGGTGAACTCCTTGAGCTCGCCGGCATCAAGAGCTGCACGGGATATCTCGTATATCGAATTAGCGTTACTATGGACAAAAGTGCTGGACTTCAGCTGGCCAGAGACCTTCAATTCTGTCTTGTTGGTCTTCTTGTTGTACAACAGGAAGAATGCCAGCTTAGCGTCGATCACCTGGGTGACCTCCTGAAGGATGGCCTCCATCATGGTGTTGAAATCCTTGATAGTATCACGGATCCTGTCGACGGCATAGATGGTCTCGAGCTCCTTGTCCTTGTTGCCGAGTTCCTGGCTCGCCTTCGCATGCATAATAGCAGACGAGGTGAACTTAGAGATCATGCTGAACAATGCAAGGTCGCGCTTCTTGAACAATGCCTTGCGCTTGTTGAGGATCAGGAAGATACCTATCACTTCCTTGTTGAATATCATAGGTATGGCGATCATGTTCAGGATCTTGTTCCTGCGGAGCCTCCTGTGAAGCCTAGTGTCATTGATTATCAGAGGTTTCTGGGAACGTACGATGTTATCGCATACATCCCTGAGAAGGGTCTTGTCCTCGAACTGTTCTGTGGTGTTGGTCGCGCCGTACTCAAAAGGATTGCCGCTGCCCCTATTGTGCAGGATGATGAATCCTTTCTCAACCTTTGTGGCACGGACAGTCAGAAGAAGAATCTCTTTCAACAGAAGATACATATCGTTTGTAGATGACTCTGTCTCAGCCAGTTCTTTCAGAACCTGGAGCCTTTCAGCCTGGGCCCGGATCTTGGTCATGAGTTTCTTGACTTTCTCCGTAGATGCCATATTTCCTCTCAACTCTCTTTAACTCCACTTAAGTGGTAAAAATAATGTTTATTGGTGATATATAAACCTTTTGGTTTATTCAATGTCTCTTGTTTTTGGATTAATGCCTATTGTTTTCTTGTGATTTTTTCGTTATTAATAAAATTTATTTTTATTTTATTTGCTATTTTCGCCTTTTTTTCGTTTTTTATCGTTATTTGTTACGTATTTTGGTCATCCTGGAAGTAATAAGGCTGTGACATATTCTTTTGGGCAGGGATGGCGCCGGAATCTCCTAGACGGCAGATAGAGCACACGAAAGGGCTTTTTGGAGCACAAGGTTTTTAAAACAAAAGGATATCGGCTTTCCTGATGGACAAGAAAATCCAACAAGCAGTTCTCAAGGAGATAAAGCCGACAGACAAGAAACTTCTGAAGACAGTAGATGCAGCACTGAAGAAACTGAATGACCTGCTCAAGAAGGCAAAAATCGATGCAGTGGCAGTGGTGGGGGGAAGCATCGCAAAAGACACCTACCTGAAAGGAGACCATGACTGCGACGTGTTCGTCAAGTTCAA
>DUGW01000122.1 GCA_013331125.1 Candidatus Woesearchaeota archaeon
CCTTTCCTCAGGTATATCCTGAATGTGGATGCGTGGGCGACTATGTGTCCTCCCACTGCTTTTGTCGGGTCTCCGAAGAACTGTGCAGGGTCTGCCTGTACCTGGTTTGTCACGTATATCAGGACGTTGTGCATGTCTGCGAGTTTCAGCAGTGCGTGCATGTGCTTGTTTATCTTCTGCTGTCTCTCTGCCAGCGTCCCTCTTCCTATGAACTCTGCCCTGAAGTGTGCTGTGAGCGAATCGACGATCACTGCCCTGATATTCAGGTTCTCGTTCGTGATCAGGTCTGGTATCTTCTCTGCCAGCAGCATCTGGTGGTCTGAGTTGTATGCCCTTGCCACCTTGATGTTCTTCAGCACCTTTTCCGGGTCCAGTCCTGCTCCTTCTGCGAGTTGTCTTATCCTTTCTGGTCGGAATGTGTTCTCTGTGTCGAGGTAGACTGCGACTGCTGTCGGGTCCATCTTCTGGCAGTTCACTGCCAGTATGTGCCCTATCTGCGTCTTTGCTGATCCGAATTCTCCGAAGCATTCGACTATCGCTCCTGTCTCGAATCCTCCGCCCAGCAGTTCGTCGAAGTTCTTTGATCCGGTGGTTATCTTCTGTACCCTTTTCCTTTTCTCGAGTACCTCTTCTCCTGACATGAATCCCATCTTGAATGAGTTCCTTGCCGCCTGGATCATCTTCCTGGCCACTGATTCTGAGCATCCGCAGTCTTCTATGAGTTTTCCTGGCGAGGCTACTGCTATCGCCATCACTGTGTCATAGCCTGCCTCTCTCAGTTTCTCTGCTGTGGCTGCTCCCACTCCTGGCAGGTCCTCTACCTGTGGCTCTTTCTCTTCTGGCTGTGCAGCAGGGGATGCCTGTGTTTTCTCAGTTGCCTTTTCAGTCATCTTCTCCATCTTCTCCATCTTCTCGATCATCTTTTCTGTCATCTTTGAGACTTTTGGGACGATGTCTTCGTCTATGTTTTTCTTTGCTTCTGTCGCCATGTTGTACACCTCATATTTAATGCTTTTTAGGCCTCGGCCTGGTTGTTCATGACCAGGTACTCGTATGCCTTGTTGAGGACCACTACTGCTTTGGGGAGGTCCATCGCTCTGAGAGAAGAAGTGGATTTCCACTCATCGCTGTCTTTGTCCTTGTATGCCCGTTCGAACTGTATTGACCGGACTTCGAAGGATTTCCCGTCCTTTTCATGGACGTTTTTCCATATCGTGGCTGAGATAGCCCCAGCTCTGAATTTCTTTTCAGGCACGTTTGCCTTGGTTTCTTTTTGTGTCATGTAAAACACCTCCTTGGTTTTCCCATTTTTTTTCAACCCTTGCGGGCGGAGGTTGTTGTTGTAAAGCGCTTTTCAACACAACAGGATATAGTATGGCTGAGTTGTTTAAATACCTCATCTGACCATGTCCAGTGTCTTGTGGCAAGCATCAAGCCAAAGAAAAGGTTGGATTGTAAGCGCATAGAGCTTCAGAATGGCATTTCCGGTTGTCTTGTGTTGTTTTCCAGAACAAGGGTCTGTATCATATCTTGAACATTATTATCACTGCTACGCACACCAGCGCCACCAATAGTATGTATTCATACACTGATCCTGTCTTGAAGAATCCTTTCAGCCTGAGATGCAGCAGGGGGTGGAATGGCATTATGCCTCCGTCAGAAACTGCGTCCGCCAATATGTGTGATGCATACCCTAGAAGAAAAGCGGAGGAATACAATACTGACCCGCTGAACCCGTACACCAAGAAAGTGAACCCTGCTATTGCGAAGAATGAATGGAAGAATCCCCGATGTTCAAACAGATAAGATAACGGCCTGAACTTCCTTCCTACCACTGATTGTGGATGGTCGATATCTGGCAATGCTGCTGCGGACATCACTATGCATGCGAAGAGTATCTGGTTCTCTGGCTGGAGATACTTGAGACTGAGCAGTGCCACGATGAATCCGAACACTATGTGTGTCTTGAACAGCATAAGACCCAATAATCCTCACAGGTTTAAATGTCTTGCCGTAATAAGTATGGTATTGAGAAAAAGATATGAAAAAATTAAATTATTTTTTCTGTTCAGCCTCCGACATGCTGTACGGTCATCGTCTGCTGTATGTACTGTTTGTAGTCATACGACAGGTCGATCCTTACGAGCTTCTCTATGTCTGTCGGGTTGTTGACTGTCTGTGTGCACCTTATCTCTCTTGCTCCGTTCAGCAGTGTCGCTTCTCCTTCATAGGTGCTTCCTGATGCTGCTCCGTCCTGGAGTCCTGAGCATGTCAGTCCGTCGCTGATTCCTGTGTCGATCTTGACCCTTACCTTGTCCTTGTTTGCGAAGTCTGCCAGGCATCCGCTTGCCAGCTTGTGGACTTTTCCTGTTCCCACGTGCTCTACCTTGAACACGAATGCCACCTTGTTTGCTGAGCTCACTGATTCCCTGAAGCTTGTCACTGTGACTGGTGCTCCTGACTTGTCGATCACTTTTTCTTCATTGATTTGGCACAGTTTCCCTTCGGTTCCCTGTGTCCCGAGCATGTCTTCTAGTATGCATAGTTTTGTATTTGCCACTGATCCGTATTTGTAGCACACGTCTGCCCTGACATTGTACTGTACTGATCCTGCGATTGTCTTCTGGTGCGCGAAGTTTCCTGATTTCGGGAAGTCAAGGCTTATTGTCTCTCCTGAGACTGTCGCTCCTGTAGTGTCTTTCTGTGCTCCTCTTATCCCTGTGTCTGGGCTCTGTTCGAGGTCTCCTGCGCTCACTCCGAAGTCTGCAGGGTCTATCCCTGTTATGCTTGCCTTGATGTCAGCTCCGTTCTCGATGCTGTGGTCTCCTCTGTTCTGGACGACCAGGCTCACTGCGAATGATTGGTCTTGGTCCATCACTGTCTCTGGCAGGCTTCCTGGCGCGAAAGCTACTGACAGTCCTTCTGTTCCGCCTACGAACATGGATCCGGGCGTCCCTGTCTGTTCTGTGCCGCTTCCTCCGCAGCCTACCACTATTGCGAATAATGTCAGCAAGAGGATCCCTTTGTTGAATTTTCCCATTGTCTTGACCTCCGTTATATCCGTCCGAAATTAAGGTTCTCGACCTCAACCATCTTTGCGACTGAGTTCTTGTAACCGTATATGAGCTCGACTTTCAGCGGTGTCTGGTATGCCAGTGGCTGTATCGATTTCGGCGACTGGCAGAATATCGTTGCCTTGTTGTTGACCAGCCTTACCTCATTGTTGATCGGTTGGCAGGCTACTGGCTCGTTGCTTCCCAGTGTCACCATGTATTTTATCTTGTTCAGGTCGTTGTATGTGAGTGCTCCTGGGCATGCTCCTAGTGCCATCTGGTCAAAGGCCAATCCGCTTCCTGACGTCCCACTTCCTACATTCGCTATGTGTATCCTGAAGAACATGCCTCTTGGCGTTGCCTGGGTCTCTATGCTCTCCACTGCGACTGGCGCTCCCTGGCTTCCGGTGCCTATCACTTTCTGTACCTGGCATGCCTTGTCAGACACTGTGTCTGTCGGGTTCGGGTCTACGCACACCATCGGCGTGGCGAATGTCTTGTATGGATAGCACGCTGTTAGTAAGAAGTTTGGTTTGTAGTTTGGCATCTCATTGGGCAGGTTTATGTTCTGTGCTCCCATCTGTATGAGTGTGTAGCCTCCGTCTGGGTTGAATTGTGTCTTTCCTTCGAGCGGTTGTGGTAATGGTATCGGATTTGGTGTTACTGGTATCAGTGTTGCGTCGAATCCTGAGAGGTAGAACATCGCGCTTGGCACTGTTGTTGTTCCTTTGTTCCTGACCTCTACCATGAAGTTGAGCGGTGCCTGTGTGTATGATTTTACAGGGGGCTGTTCTGGTGTGAAAGTCATGACTATGCCTTCTGTCCCTGTCGCTGCGAATGCTGCTGATGTGGGCGGGGTGTCTTTTCCCTTGCTGAATCCGCCGCAGCCTGCGATCAATGACAATGAAAGAAATAACACAAACATTCCCGTGAATGCGCCTGTTTTTTTGTTTAGTGCCATTTTTTACCTCTTTTGAGTCATATCTCCATTTCTGGATATAAAAAGCTTTCGGTGGTTCTCGACCTGTTCTTACTCATTTTGGCGTTAGGGCGTTACTGCCTGTGCCTGTCCGGGTACCCCTCCAGCCAATTGCGTCTTCTGGCAGTCCACCGCTTTTCCTCCTTCTGGTGGTGGCTGTATCCTCATCTCTTGTATTGCCTGCTGTAATACCCGGTATTTTGTCTTCACCACTATCGGTGTGATGTATGCTCCTCTGTTCTTCTCCACATCTATTGTGCATACCACTCCCTTTGCTGATGCCTCTTTTAGTTTCAGCACCCCTGTGGGCCTGCATTGCATCGGGACTCCGGCCATTGTGACCTCAAACTGGACCTCGTTAAGGCTTTTCGCTGCGTCCTGATGCAATGCAGGC
>DUGW01000137.1 GCA_013331125.1 Candidatus Woesearchaeota archaeon
GGTCCCTATCCCTAACCTGCTGTTCGTCCCGTCGATGAACACAGTCCCTGTCCCTGCTGTTATGTTGCCTGTGACATTGACATTGCCTTCGAACAGCCCTGCAAAGCCTGGTGATTTACCATATACTGCAACGCCTTTTTTGTTGACGCCTGTTAAGTTGTAGATAAGACCAGCTACCAATTGCGGCGATTGCCATGCATATACCGCCGCGCCATAAGTTGCAGACGTACGATGGGCAAAGATAGGATATGAGTCACTTTTTGCATAGACTCCATAAGTCGACCCTTGCCCGAAAAGACCGTAGGTCCCTCCCTCACCATAGACTCCATAATCATAACCCAATCCATACACGCCATAGCCTACACCGCCTGTTATGTTTCCGACTGCGTAGACTCCATACACAGAGTTGTCATTGCTTGTCGCATTCGCATACAGTCCATACACATCTGATGAAGGGTTGTCATCCTCTATCAACACATTCAGCCCCTTTCTGAGCCCGACATATTCTGAAACAGTCTGTATGTCCAGACCCGCCTGAGGAGCAGTCACTCCCACGCCGATCCTTGACACATTTGTTATGTTCTTGTTGTTCATGTCGAAATTCGCATCCACCCTCCTTATCTCCGAAAGATTATGGCTCTGCACCTGGGCGAGAGCTATCGCTATGTTGAACATGAACATGACCGCGAACAAGAGCACTGATAATACGATCTTCCTTTTCCACCGTGTGGAAATGATTTCTCTTGTTTCTGCCTCTTTTTTCATGTTCTCACCTTCTTTTATCCTCATCTTTCTTTCAGCCATCTTTCGAATACAGGGTCGTCTATCTCGAACCTTCCGCGTGCCTTGAGTGACACGAACCCTTTCTCTTCCATTATCGTAAGGAACCGACGTACGCTTGTCTGTGAATAGTCTATCTCTTTGGCTATGGTCGATGGCGTGTTCACAGAAGCCTTTGCCATCGTGAAGAGTATTATCCGTTCTTTCGTCGACAATCTGTTGAGCCTTTCCGAGAACAGCAGTCCTATGGCCTGCATCGCTCCCTTGCCCAGCCTCATATACAGCGGTATCCCAAGGTGGTAGTCGTAGTCCTTGCCAGCCTCGGTCTTTGTCAGCGGCGACAGTCCTATCCTCTCGATCCCCACCAGGAAATCTGAACTGAATCCCGCAGGCATCCTTGTCCCTGCCATCACCAAGGAGGTATGGGAATGCAGGGAGAACGAGTTCTCCACTGCTCCCATTATTCCTGAACTGTCTAACCCCTCGCGTATACCACTCACGACCTGTATGTCGTCGAACATGATTGCGCATCTTGTCCCTGTCTCTGCTGCCAGCAGGTCTGCCAGCTGCAACAGTGCTGCCAGGCATCCTTTGTGGTCTTTCTTCTTCTGTTGGCCTGAAGCGACTGATACCTTGAGCTTCTCTTTGACCGTATTGGAGAGCCTGCAGTTCTTGAGATGGATGTCTAGGTCGACGATTGAAAGCCCATAGAGTTCATCTATATCGCCAAGTCCCAGCCTTTCTTCATAGGCTCCAAGCAGGCTTTTCCCGAAGCGCTCCAGGAATTCGTCTGCAGTCAATGTATCCAACATAGAGAAAGAGAAGTACGCTGCAACTGTGTTCTTCGGCAGCCTCTTCATTGCCTCAGAAAGGACTGTCGTCTTTCCTATCCCATCGATCCCGTAAAGAAATACTTTCTGTGACTTTTTCACAGCACTGACTACCTTTGTCATCTCTGTCTCTCTTCCGATCACTGCTTCACTCAAATAGCCGCCTCTTTTTCCTAAAGATTTTTAATAACTATAGTTATAATAATTTTCTTTATTAACGAATGAATTTATAAGCTTTTCGGTCATTTATAAGAGAAAAGAAGCAAATAATAATTATTTTTATTAAATAACTCACAGCAGACAAGATAATAGCATATCATATGACCCAAAGTATCATAGAAAAAGTATCAAGATGCATGATAAGTGACAGGCAACAGTTTCCACTTGAACCCTTTCTCAGGATCCACAGACTCTTGGCTCCAATCAACAGCCATGGTAGCCTTACCTAGCGTATAGCTATGCATCCTGTTGTCATCCTGCTTCATGGCATATCCTTTCCTGTTTGATGAGGTCAGATAATCCCCGACATTGATGTCACCGCCTAAATCAGTCACCAACGCATGGCCGTCACCCAGAGCATTGATGTATTTTGCTCCGCGTTCTTCCTCGCGTCCTGAATCGATTGAGTATACACCGAAAACTGTCTTGTCTTTCTCTTTGTCACAGACCTTCAATGTGTAACGGACCTGCTGGGCCAGATGAAGTTCAGACTGATTTTCTGCGCTTCCATTCACAAGGCAAAGGACTGTGCCATATTCATAGGGATCGTCACCTATTATATAACCGAAATGCGACCCTGTGAATGGATTATAGCTGACAGTCCCTCCACTTGATGTCACAGTCCCTATGTTAGTCCCATCACCATCTTCCCACCTGACATGATAGTTTGTTCCTGAATTATCATCAGTCCCGCACTGGACGATTATTCCTCCATATGCTGCGTTGTTCCCATCACCCCAAAATACTGCTGGGTAAGTGA
>DUGW01000052.1 GCA_013331125.1 Candidatus Woesearchaeota archaeon
CGGTAATTGGCATAGGCATTCGCTGTCTTCTCTTGGCCTGAGACCATGAGTGTCTTTACCACTATGTCCTGTATCTCTTCAATGTGCGGGAATCTTCTTGAGCTCTTGAACCGTTTCTCTGATTCTGATACCACTTTCACAGTCAATCCATCGAGAATGCCAGATTCATCTACTTCTGTGGCTTTGAATGCCTTGTGCATGGCAGCCTTTATCTTTTCCGGCTCGAAATCGACGAGTCTTCCGTCCCGTTTGTATACCTTGCTTACTGCCATCTTACCTCTTTTTCAGCGGAATATAGGGCTGTCTGCTTTAAATATTTAATGGAGAAATACTGGAGAAAAAGAGTGAAAAAAGGCTTTATGCAGGGATTCCTGTACGCTTAGGCTGCCTTCATGTAATCCCTTGCTATCTCTTTTATCTGTTCGAGCGGCAGTCTTTTCCCTGTCTCCAGGAACATGTCTGATCCTACAGCCATCAGTCTTGCATCCAGTCTTTTGCTGTCTGCCGGAAGTGTCTGGTCGGCAAGTATGCCTCTGAGATAGGCAGTCTCGTGCTGCTCCAGCGCGACATATCCTGCTCTCTGTCCAGCAACAGTCCTGATCCTTGCGTTCTCTATCATCTCTGTTGTCCATGGTACGCGTACAGAGACTGGCTCTTCGATTGTTATGTCGAGCTCGAAATCGTCATCCTGCTGCACTGTTTCCGAAGCACGTCTTGAAGCATAGACAGGCTCTTCGATCGTGATGTCGAGCTCGAAGTCATCTTCCTTCTGCGCTGCTCCTGAAGAGTGGCTTGAAGTATAGGCAGACTCATCGATGACTATTGTCGTGTCGAGCTCAGGATCATATATCACTGTCTCTTTGCCGTCCTCGATTATCATCTGTTCGTACGGATGCTCTTCCCTTTCTTTCAGCCAGGCCATCTTTCTCTCGAGCGCGTCGCATCTCCTGTCGAAATCTCTTGCGCCTTCAGTGAGTTCGTATTCTGCCCAGGCCATTATCTCTTCGAATCTCTGCGTCTCATACTCTTTTATTGACATCTCTTCTATGATCTCGCAGCTGTCGAGCTCATGGATTTCTTCATAAGCCTCGGCACGTGATTCGACATTGAGGTCTGCATCTTCCATCGCCGGGACCGGCAGGCCTTCTTCTGGCAGTCCTCCATAGCTATGGCCTGCAGCCGCACCGTGGATGTTTCTCTTCCTGTCTTCCATGAAGAATGGTACGAGCAATGCCAGCCATGCGAATGGTGCTGGTGCATCACTGCCCTTTCCTGGCAGTCCTTCTTGTGAGAGTCTGTCGAATGTGAATGTCTCATAACCCTCGGGCAAGGTTGTTGTCCTCGCGGATTCTGCATAAGTGCTCTGCTGCACTTCTTCAGCGCCCTGCTTGTTGTCCAGCATTCCTGTCTTGTCCATCGGTATGACGCATGCGTCTCCGTATGGTTTCATTGCCGGGTTGCTGAATGCATAATTCTCAACCTTCTGTTTTGACCAGTTTGAGTAGTCTCTTGTCGATACAAGCAGCATCCTTCCTCTTGCTATCTTCCTGAATACGCCTTCTGCATAGTCTATCCACTGGTTGAATTCTCCTGCTTTCCTCTTCTGGCGCATCGTCTTGTTTATCTCTCTTATCTGCTGCCAGTCTGGATGTGCTGCGTCGAGTATTCCCAATGATCTCTCTTTGACCTTGACTTTGACTCCTGTCCCTTCTGACAGTCTGTCAGCAAGTGACTGGACTGTGGATTTTCCGCTCTTTCCTCTTCGTCTGGCCAGTCCTCTGTTGTATGCGTCAGCGCCGTGCCATCTTATGTATGCATGCGGGTCTGATGCTCCGTGTGCATAGAGTTCGATCTCTTTGAGTCCTAGTTTTTTCGCCCTCTGTATCTGCGTATTCACGTATTCCCTGAGCTGCGCATCGCTGTCTTTTCCGAAGAAGTCATTCGCTTCTGTAGGATTGTCGAATTTGAGTGGTATCTGCAGGTCGCAATAACCTTCCGGCTTCCGTACTGCAGGTCTTGTAGCCGGTCTTGTAGCCGGTCTTGTCCCTGGAACTTCAGTCGGTCTCGTCCCTGGCGTGGTCCCTGGCCTTGTCACCGGCTCCGCAGGCCTGACTATCCTTGGTCGTTTCACTATCTCCGTAGGTGTAGGCCTTGGTTTTCTCATCGGCTCTCTTGGCTCTGGCTTTGGTCCTGGCGCTACGACCATCGCGTCGAGATAAGTGTCTACTGCTGCATCTTTCTGCTGTCTTGCAGCGACCATTGCGGCGGCGTCTGCCTTCTGCACTGCAGCGTCGATGGAAGTCACCTTGACGTGGTCTGTGCCTGCGTCTGGTCCTCCTGCTGCCACTGGTCCCACTCCTGCATCATAGCTCTTGGCCGGAACGCCTGAGTCTGGTCCAGGTACTGGTGGTGCTGTGACTGGTGATTTTGTTTTCTTCTTGCCGTCCTGGTTATTGGAATCATGTATGAGATATGCCAAAAGGCCTGCATCGATCGCTACTGTAGCCAATGTCGACAGGACCAGTTTGCTCCTTAAGAATCCTGTCTGTGCATGCACCTCTCTCAGGTTCTCCAGTTTTGCTTCTTTTTCAGGAGTGAGCTTGGCACCGATCTCTTCGTACTGTTCTCCCTTCCTTGCAGCCACTGCGCTTGCTGATCTACCGAAGTATGCAAGACCTCCTGCTATCCAGCCCCACAGGCTTGGTCTCTTTACTGCTGTTCTCTCTTCATCTGTCATCTCATATCTGTCAAGAGTGTCATCGGAATATTCCTCAGCAACAGCTGGTCGAGGCGCGAAAGGATCATCAATTACAGGTAAATCAGCTGGCTGTGCTGGGAGCACCTGTGCCCTGTGCCCAGATCTGCCGGTTTTTATATTCTCAAGGTGTTCCTGTGATATCTCTGTCCTTGCTGCATCCACTTCTGGTTCAAACAGGGCCCTGATGAGGTCGCCGGAAGACTCATGATCAGAATAATCTGGTGATTGTGATCTGGCATCGCCGACACCGGCTGCTTGGGTTGTTGGTTGTGGTACTGGTTGTGGTGCGACTGCTGGAGCTACTGGAGCTGCTGGTGCTGAAGGCAATTGGAAACTCCTCACTGCCTGCTCCAATATTCCTGGTGCTGGTTCTGTCCTTTGCTGTCTGGAAGCCAGCTCACTCAATGGTATCCTGGACCTGATATCAGCAGCTATCGGTTCTGGCGGGATTGGTGCTGGCAATGGTGTCGGGTCGTACTGTCCTGAATAGTCATCATCAACTGGTGCCTCTGTCGCAGTCGGATAGGTTGTCGTCGGTGCGTGGGTATCTACCGCAGCTGTAGGTGTGCCTTTCGGCTTTATCACGATGTTTCCTGTATCTTCTCTCACAGTCACTGCCTGCATCCCGACTGTCGTTGCCCTGACATCTATTGCTTCTTGAAGCACTGGCGGTCTTGCCTCCGGTGGTCTTAAGTCAAAGTCAAGCACCTCATCAGCGTCTTCTCCGCCTGAATAGAATGGTGATGGCGGTGCTGACTGCACAGTTCCCTCTCCCATGACATCATCGATTATAGCATCAAGTTCATCCGGCTGCTCAGCACTGTGCTGTCCAGGGCCTCTTGCTAACGCTGCTGGTATCGGCGGCGGGATTTGTGAAGGGCGTTTCCTTCCTTTTATTATCTCCTCTGCTGCAGCCCTGAGATCGTCCTGTGATGGTGATCTTTCCTCAAGCGCTCTGAGATTGCTCCACTTGTCTCCTTCATCACGGGAGGTCTCACCAAGTATCTCTCCTGCATATTCTCCTGCATCAGNNACTCATCACAGTTGCCTGGTCTGCTGCATAATCTCCCTGATCTGCATACGGCTCGTCTCCAGTAAAGTCATCTTCTTCCTCGAACAGAAGTTCCCTTCGTGGGTCCTGGTCATTTTCGCCCAGCACCACAAGGTCGTCGTCTCCAGACTCTTCTCCCAAGGATCGCAGCGCATCTATAGGTTCGCCTGCAGGCTCACCGGCGTTATCATAAGCTGGTCCCTGTGTCTCCTGCGGGGCAACCTTGCTCATGTCTGTTATCCTTGTGACTGAGAATCTCTGCTCTGGCTCTGCAGCTGCCCTTTCAGCTGCTGCTAAGACATCATAATTTACGTCGAGAGGTGGTGCTTCTGCTCTCATGCCATCAAGATTCAGGTCATCTTCGTCGTCCAGGGAATCTCCTGGCGGCATAGGCATCGGTCCGACCACAGAATCCTCAGTGTTCAGCTGAGAATATAGGTCTCTCGCTCTTGAAGCTGCATCCATCCTATCCTCAAGTGATGGCACTGATGCTGTCCTCACTGGTTCAGGCGCTGGTGCAGGGAAGAATGATGGATGTGTATCTGGCACGTCATCATGATACGGAGAAGGTTTATCTTGAACAGCAGAATCGAGAACTTTCTGCATATCCTGCGCTGACCCATGACCCATCATTGTTGCATTTGGTCTGACCTCTGCGAATCCCTGACCTTGCATTGTTGTCTGAGGTCTCTGAGGGACTCTTGACAGGTCTTCTCCTTGCATAGGGTACCCATCCAGTGTTGTCTTTGGATTTGGTCGGTCTGATTGTTGATAAGGTTGAGCAGGTGAATCACCTTCAGCCCTTGGTTGTTCAGGTCTTGGCCTTGGTAATTCATCCCCTAAGCCGAACAGTGTCGCATTTGGCCCGTGTACCCTGCGTAGCTCTTGTTCAACAGAGATATCAAGATCAGGCAGTTCCTGAGGCCTTGGGGCTGGCGGCAGTCCCAAGTCTGTTGTTTTCTGGCTTGGCTTGCTTGGGTCTCTTGGAGGCAATACCTCTTCCTGCGCCTGGTCACCCGAAGTATCAGAAGTATCTTTAGGCTCGCGGCCAACATTAGAGTCCTCTCTCCAGTACTGGATTGTCCTCTTGTGCCTACCTCTCTGCTTCCTGCTTGTTCCAGAATTGTCCTCTTCAGACATATTATCCCCCAAAAGAGTAAACTTCCCCTTGATAGTATAGTGATTATTATAGGGTAAACACTACGATATTTAAAACTTTTTGTTTTTAGTACTAATTAGTGAAAAACAAGATTTAGCCTTTAAACACCCCCAGAACCCCTTAAAACAAAAAAACCGCCCCTTCAAGCTCAGTATCCCTTCTCTATTGCATCCAGATAGAACCTGATACCCATGATCATCGATATCAGCAGGACTGCGTACCAGAAGAACCTGTCTGCCCTGTTGGGCTCGGTATAGAGCACTGAAAATCCTGTTATTGATTCCATCGCTGATGGGACGCATGACCTGGCAAAGCTTCCGTATTTGATGAATGCTGCTGCCTCTGATATCCCGTATTCTATCCTTATGTCCTGGTTTCTCATCCAGATGGTCTCCATCACCAGGCAGAAGTTATTGCTTCTCTTGAGTTCTGGTATGTTCGCCACGCTTGTGGATATCGAGAGTTCATAATCTTCGCTCTTCCCCTGTATGACCTTTCCGTCTTTGTACTGGAAATAGAGGTGTGATCTGGGTGTTCCTGTCTCATCATAGAAGTATATCTGCACTGCATAATCTTTCGGCAGCGCTCTTATCTTTGGGCTGATACTGAGAAGGTCCTGCAGTTCCTGTGCTGTCATCTCACCGTTGGTCTTCGGCATTATCTCCTGCACGCCCTTGAAGTCTGCCTGCACCACTGTTGTCTGTGAGTTGAGGCTGTTGTTGATAGGTACTGTCGATAGTATGTTCTTCAGGAATATGAACACTGCCAGTGAGAGTATGATGAATCCGAACACATATATGGCGTAGTAATGATGTGTCTTGAGTGTGAAAGGCTCTTTCTGTTTCTTTGTCTGGGGTTTGGGCTTTGATAAGGGGAATGCGTATGGGCTTGTTCGAGAGGAAGATTTAGGTGAAGACCTGGCCTTCGTCTCTCTTTTAGGCTTGCTGCCTTTTGTCGTTTTCTTCTTTGCCATTATGTTTTCCCTTCGCGTTCAGTCTTTATTTGTTCTCTATCCTGTCTATCACTGCAAGGAGTTCGTTCACCTTCTCAATCTCATAATCTGCTCCTGATTCTCCTTTATCGACTGTCTCATTACCGTACAAGGCAAAGACCGATATGAACCCCATGTCTTTCGCACCTTTGACATCCTTGTCAGGCATATCTCCTATCATTATCACTTCTTGGGGTTTCACCGCTAACTCCCTGACTGCCTTCTCGAACGGTAGCGATGCTGGTTTGTGGTGTTTTGTATCATCATATGCGACTATCACGTCGAAATAGTCCTCGATCCCCATAGCTACTAGCCTGATGTATGCTTTCAGGTTAGGTGCATCAGATACAATTGCCAGTTTCACCCCTTTACGTCGGAGCTCCTTCAGCACATCCACGACTCCTGGATAAGGTTTCACTACGCGTGCTTTCCTGTATGCCAGTATTCCCGCAGCCAGTATCTTGTAGTCTGACTGCCCGACCTCTTTGAGGAGCTCCTGGAATATGAGTTTGTATTCCATCCCGTATTTCTCATAGAGCTTATAGACCAGTCTCACTCCTTCTTCTTCGCTTACCTTGAGTCCTTTCTTTACCATTGCTGCTACTGCCGGCTGTATGCAGCTCTTCTTGAGTTTCAGGAAGTCGACAAGTGTGTTGTCGATGTCGAATATCACTGCTTTTATCTTCAACTTTCACAGCCTCCATGCTTCAGCGAATTTCTCGAAGCTCCGATCATAGGTCTTCTCTGCTTCTGCTGGGAAGCAACACGCCGGAAGTTCCTTGTTTTCCAGGTGCGAGTGTAGGCATTCGCAGCACATCCCTTTCTTTGAGCATCCTTGGTATGTGCAGTTGCATCTTTGCTTGTTCTTCTCCTTCTTGCATTCCATGATCTTCACCGAACCTCTGCAACACACACCACTTAATCCCAGAGTCCTCTCCATTCTGAATAGTATACTCTGCATTCTTCTTTTGTATTGAACTCTTTCTTCATCTCTCCGCATCTTCTGAGATCATAATAGGTCATTATCCCTGTGTCTGTGGTCTCTTTGCGATAATTATATTCTGCATAGGCGACTAAGCCACCATAGCTCTCTGCCAGGTTGCCTTCGACTATCGGTGCGCATTCCTGTATGAAGCAGAATCTCCTGTCAGGTTTATCAGCCGCAGCCGGACCCTTGGCTTTTATGTCTCCTGAACTGCATATCATGTAGTCTGGGAAGAATCCGTTGTCTCCCACCCTCTGTTTGAACCTGCATCCTCGGACATCATACCTGTCACAGTCGAACTTCTGCTGGAGGTGCGGACACAGTGAAAGGTCTGTCTGCAGTCTTGTGTTCCCTGTTATCTTCAGCTCGACCTCTGGCTGTTCCGTCTCATTGACAGTAACATTGACCTCTGCCTCTTGCCCTGCCTGGGCTTCTGCCGTAGCAGCTGCTGGTGCAGGCGCAGCTGGAGCTGCTGGTTTAGCTGCACTGTCTGCGGCCTTTGTTTCAGGAGCCTTTTCCGGAAGTCCTAAAGAGCCGCAGCCAGCCATGATAAGCATAAGCAGACTTGATACAAGAATCAAAATGATCGCTTCTTTTTTCATGATGATGCCAAACCCTTTTTAGTATTTAAATGTTGAGATGCTGGAATGCTCTCTGAGTCCATGGGGTTTCTCATAGAAATACAGGAAAAGAAAAAAAAGAAAAAACTTACAGCTTTCTGCTGCTTAGATCAGCTCCACATAGAAATAATATGTGGTGACTGTTGTAGCTCCGTCTGCTGCATCCTCTGGAAGCAACATCTGGAAGTCATACAGTCTGTTGTCGAAGCCAGCCTGGTTGTTCTCTAGCAGTGCTGCATATATTATGTCATAGTCGTAGTTGCTACCGCCCATGTCCTGGTAGGTGCCGTCTGTGAGGACGACTTCCTGGAAGTCAGTGACCTGGTCTGCATTGTTGACATTCATGTATGCACCATAGCAGCCTCCTGCTCCGCCTCCTATCACGCTGGAATCTGTCACCTGTTTCTCTCCTGCATAGAAGGTTGTCAGGTTGAAGTTGTTCCCGTTCTTGAAGGTGTTGCTGTAGCTGTCTTCGTCTGCTGCTGTGTGGTTGAACTGCGCCTCTTCCTCTGTTATCATTGTGCTGTTCGCGCATGATACGGCTGTCCATGTAGGGATTCCTCCTGCGAATATGCCGGATCCCCCTGTTGGTGCCTCTTTTGTTGCGTACAGCTCGCCCGTCACTGATGTGATGGTCCAGTCATAGATTGCGTTTCCGCTTGCGTCCTGCAATGCATACTCACCAGTGATGTTTCCCACATAGGCCTTCCAGCTCTGCGTAGGTGCAGACTCGTCGATGTTCATATAATGTATGTAGCCTCTCTGGTGGCTCTGCGCCGTTCCTGACTGTCCGCCTACCGTCGAGTTGCCCACATATGTCATTGTAGTCGGTGCCGTCGGTTCAATTGACGGTGCAGCATATGCGATGCCGACTACTGCAAGTGTCATGAGCAAAAAGACGAGGCTTGCTATTGTTTGTTTAGCTCTCATGTTGTATACCTCCCTACTCTAGCTCCACATAGAAATAATAGTTTGTCGTTGCTGTGTTTCCATTATGGCCGTTCTCGCCTACGAGCATCTGGAAGTCCCAGCGCTTGTCATTGAATCCTATAGGTTCTGTCTCCTCTAGGATTGCTGTGTAGACGATTACATCTGTTGTGTTGTCGTACAACAGTACCTCTTGGAATGAGTTTGCGTTCTTGACCTCTGACCCGTTGTATGTNNTGAATGTCTCATCGACGCCGTCGATGTCATTTGTCGCAAGGCCCAATGCTGTCTCATACTCAGAAAGCATGACGAATGAGCTGTCTCCTGCGTCAGTCATGTTGAAGTCCCAGCATTTGACATTTCCGCTTGTCCACACGACCGGTGCTGTTGCGGCGTAGATCTCGCCTTCAGGACTTGCGAGCGTCCAATCATACATTGTGTTGTTGCTGGCATCATCCAAAGTGATGGTACCTGTTACGTTTCCGTAATAACCTTGCCAGGTCTGAGTCACTGTCAGGCCTTGTACGGTCAGTTGCGTCACGTTTCCTGCCAAAGCAGTCAGAGTCGGAGAACTCACTGGCGTCCTTCTGGACGTAGCGACTCTGGTCAGTGTGGTCGGGCCTTCTGGAGTGGCAGCTGCCCACACGATACCAACGGAAAGCAACAGCCATAGGCATAGAAGTAATGATGCGCCTAGCTGCTTCCTACATACCATTATCGTTCACCTCTTTTGGCGGTAAGTCTCTTGAAGAAGCCCTGGTTTCCCCTGACCTCCTCGTGGTTCCTAACCTCCCAGCGTTCTTATTGAGACCAATAAAAACATAATCTTCCTAACCTGAATATCACATTTTCCCACATCCCTACATCAATAGCGGGTAATATGAATATTCACTATCAATTGTGCTTTGTGTATACTAGTATTTAAATATTTCGATAGTAAAGAAGTCACATCATTTATAAATAGAGTATATAAATAAAGACCTGCTCTGAACGCACTAAACACACACCTGAGACTGCCAACCAAGACTTAAAACGCCAGAAAATTCCAAGATCAAATGAAGTCAGATAAATAGTCAGAAACAGATGATCAAACCATATAAAATAGATTATCAACTAAAAGACAGGATTAAACCTTATTTTTACTTCTTAGAGGCAGTATCTGTCTTTCTGGCCAAAGACTTGAGTGATTCTGCCATCTCCTGTATCTTCTGCTCTTTTTCCCTTAGAAGCTTCTTTTTGAGTTCTATCTCATCCTGCAGATCGACCCATTCTTTCTCGAGTCTCTGCAATGGTGCGATGTTCTGGAGCAGCTCTGCATTCATCGCATTCAGTTCTTCCTCTTTCTTCTTCTGCTTCCAATAGCTCTTCATATCAGTGAGAAGGTTCGCTGAAGGTGATGTGAGCTTTGTGGACTTAAGTCCCTCTTGGTGTAGTTTCTGTAGAAGATCTGAGAAGTATAATCTCCTGTCGACATTACCGACCTCTGCCTGCGACACTCCAAGACCAGAACCAGGCACTCCATCAATAGGGGCCAGCTCATCAGGTGCTAACTCATCGACTTCAGGAAGTTCTGCTGGGACTCCGCCATCAGAGATATCTTCGACCTGTTCGTCTGGCTGTTCTTCTCCCTGTGGCAGGTCTGGCAGCTCCTCTGGAACCTCCTGCTGTTCAGCCACTGATACATCCTTCTTCTTTCCAAGGTTGAGTAATGCCAAGCATACACCTCTTGATGTAATCCATTGATCTTGATGTGATCCAGGCGATATAAGCGATATAGGCAATATATCTACCTAAAGCCACCCCTATCATTTATATTTATAAACATTTACAACTGTCGGCAAGTGGTGAAAACTGCCTTTTTGGTCTACCCATGGTCTGTCTGTTCATCTGTCTGTTCATCTGTCTGTCCATCTGCCCGATCATTTTATCTCACTATATAATGTGACTGTCTGCGTATCCGGCCCCTTGTAGTTCTTCATCCTTGAAGGGACTTTTATCTCATAATCATAGATCCCGTATTTTCCTAACTTTGACTTATTGACAGAAGTCACGAACACGACATCTTCATCTGTGGAATTGTCATACTGCCCATTTCCTGCATCATCGCTGCTGTCCCAGAGTATTCCTGTCATGAACGTAGATGAATTAGTGCTTTCGACTATCGGCACATCCTCTATGTCGACACCGAACACAGTGAAGGTCCTCGTAGACTTTGGCACCCCGCCCGAGATGAATGTGTTGTTGATCGAATCGCTGAACATTGTGGTGTTGAGTGTATCATCAAGCTCGAGGAAATCATCTGCCATATAGTCTCCTCCTGTGTCTCTGCCGAATGCAGTCAGCGCGCTGAACTGTATTGTGCTGTCTGTGTCTGCTATGTAGAGCAGGCTGTCTGTCGTATCTGGTACTGTCCATTTTATCAGTGTCCGGTCGTCATAAGTCCCCAATACAAGCCATCCTGTGACATTCCCGACGAACAATGTCCACATCGATACCTCTACTGCGTTGTAGGCATCGTTGTTTGTCTCATCGCTCTCTTCTATCGATCCTCCGCTTGCTGTCGGCGGGTCGAGCACCACATGCATGTCGAATGTCCCTATATGTGCTGTCCAGTTCTGCTGCACTGTCGTAGATTGTCCTGGTCCGAGTGTCACGAGTTGATCGACACCTATCTGCGTCCCGGTCAGCTGATCTCCCTCATAGAATCTCACGACCGCATCCGTGACTCCATAGCTGCCGTCATTATAGATGCCTGCTGTCACTGTCATCGTCTGCGCTTCTGATGGAGGATCTGGACTGAATGTCACATTGACATTGTCTATCCTGAGGTCTGGTGCGAGTATCGTACAGTTTATTGTCAACAAGTCACTGGTTCCGTCCTGGTCAGACGTGAGGGCGTATTCAGCCTCATAACTGCCTGCGGTTGCCGTCGAGCAGTTGAAGTCTGCCTCCAGCACCTGTCCGCTTGTCATGTCTGTCGTAGACCAGTCTGTGGTCACGACTGCACAGTCTCCGCTTGAGCACGTCAACTGCACATTCTGGTTTGTGTTGTTTGCGCGTATCTGTCTTGACCCTGTCGGCTCTGCCTCTCCAAGCATGGCAGTCCCTAAATCCAATGGCGTAGCTGAGCTTGGGTTGTACCATTCTACCTTTGCCAGCACATCCAGGTCTCTTGTCTCTGTGTTGAACTGGTATGCTGCCCTGTTTACGTCGTAGCATCTTATGCTCCATGTATGCGAGCCAGGAAATATCCCTGTGCGTTTGAACTTGCTTGTCCTGTTCGTCTGGCTCGTCGTGTTTGTCATGTTCACTGCTCCGTCGAGTATCAGAGAGCAGTTTACTATATTCCCTGCGTCGAAGGTTGTGTATTGGAATGTTACAGTCGTAGTGTAAGTGCTGTATGGATCAGCAGGTGAATCTGCTGTCACCTCAGGTGTCATCGTGGTGAGGTTGAGGTATGGCACTTTTGCTGTGCCCAGCGTGTTCTCTTTGTCCTCCATCCTGATGTTTGTCCCGCCTTTTATCGCATAGCCTGCATAAGTGAGTCCTGAGTCAAAGTCTGATGAGTAACCGGCCAAGATGTCCCAGTACGCCCAGCCTGTAGTGGATATACTGGTTATATCCATCGATAGGTCTTTTCCCGGTTTGTTGTTCCATGTTAGGTCTGTCTCTGTCCATGTCTCTGAACCTGTTTCTTCTATCTCAAAGTCTGCTGTTGCGCTCAGCTGGGCCACATAACAGTAGAGCGAGGCTTTTGTGATATATTTTCCCGTGACATCCGTCAATAGGAATCGGAACCAACTCTCGACATTCGCTCCCTGCACTGATAATGCATTTGCGTCATAGTTGGTCGTCCCTGCTGAGCTGTTCACGTATGTGTCGTCCATGTTGTAGATTATCTCTGTCTGCGTAGATCCGTATACGCATACAGCGCCCGCTGCCAAGAAGAGCGCTGGTACCAAGAAAAGTATCAGGATTGCTGAAGATGATTTTCTCTTTCTGTTCAATATCTGTCCCCCCTAAAAGATTTGGTATTATGCTTGCTGTGTAACCGAGTATCCTGCTGCGTGATCATTTATCTTCTTCTGTGTTGTCGCTCCCTTCTTCTGCTGGTGGCACACCATTTGCCTGGCTTGCTCCGCCGCCTATCTCCATCTGCAGGTATTTTCCCAGGTCCAGCCCTTTTGCGAACATCGGGTTCTCCTGGAGTATCTTTGCGAATGCGTTTGACATCACTTCTGCCCTCTGCAGTCTCTCGTCGAATGCTCCTTTCAGCTCTCCTTTGAGCTCTCCGAATCCGCTGTTGAGCTCCTTGAGTCTCTTGTCTGCCTGGTCTGCGATGTCTTTCATCCTCTTGCTTATCTTCTCTACGTCATTCATCCTCTTCTCGAATGCCTTTGTCTCCAGGAACTTTGCCTGTTTTACCTCTAGCTTGTCTGCCTTCTCTCCTATGTCCTTGAGTTGGCTCTTGAGTACTGATACCTGTCCGAGCAGCTCGTTGAATTCCTTGAATGTCTTCTGGCTCTCGACGAATACGTTCTCTACCCTGTCTGAGTGCTGTTCTACCTGGGCTGTGAGTTTCTTCATGTTCATGACTTCTGTCTTCACGCCTTCGCTTAGCTTGATCACTTCTTCTATGCCTTTGAACACCTTCATCTGGTTCCTCATGGTCTTGAGCTGTTCCATGATGTTCTGTATCATCGCGTCCTTGCTCTCTATCAGCCCTCTCAATGCCTCTACTTTTCCGTCGCTTCTCTGTACCTGTATCATGAGTCTGTCCGGGTGCACTGATTCTACCAGGTCTGCTGCCTTTGTGGTCTTGACTTCCAGGACTCCCATGTTCCTGTTCGTGTCCATCAGCTGTCCGCGTATCTCTCCTATCTGCTCGTTTATTGTTGCGAACCTCTCAGAATTTGCTTTCCTTATCTCTTTGAAGCTTTCCAGCTGCGCATTGATCTTTGATATGTCTGCGATGATTGCGCCCAAGTTCATCTCTGGACCATCTCCTGATCCAGAGTTTCCGGAATCAGAGCTATTATCAGAATCAGCACTTTCCTGCTCGTCTTCCTTATTTTTTTTCTTGAACAGCGCTATGACAGTCACCTCTAGTGAAAAGTCTACTCAAACCTCTTTTACTAAGGTTATCCTGGGCTGGAGTCTTTATAAAGGTTTTGCTGGAAAAAGCAGTATGAAGCCATGTACCAGGATTTTGTGTTGGTGCCTTTTCCGCAGGCCATAGACTCGATGAGGCTGGGAGGGCCGAGCGCAGTGAGTGCCCTCCTTAGGCAGCGTGCCAGCTTAGCTAGAAGCTGCGGGGTGGTAGGCCTTGCCAATAACTCTGCGTAGCCGAGGACCGGCACCAACACGCCTAAATCTCACAACATTTATAAGAAACAAAGATGATTAAGATATGATATTGCTAGTTATCGCCAAAAGAGGTCAAGATGCCCAGTTCAATCAATGAGTTCCGGAACCATCAGTATCGTGTCTTCTTGGCAGAGCCTTACCTGAAGCTTGACCTTCAGAAAGAGATCGATTGGCATAAGGAACATCTACGGAAACTGAACATCATGGCCAAGGACCCTTCTTTGTTCCACCGCTCCCGCACCTCGCACAGGATCGAGGACCACCATCATAGGCATTTCAAGGAGCATGTGCTTGAGTCTATCCCTTTCCATGAGAGGATCCTGGGTGAACATGAGAGGCGCCTGAAGACTGTCCTTGATATCATGCCTGAGGATATCTACAGGAAACTCCGTAGCATAACTGTCAAGCTCAAGACTGTCCCTGACTATATGGTATTCGACAGGATATCGAAGAGGTTCTTCTTCCTGGTGGAGAAACCTACACCTGAGAAGGAGAAGTGGTCGAACTTCGTGAAGAAGAAAGGTCTTGCAGAGGTCATGTTCCTTGAATGAAAGATTTGGTTGTTAGAGGTATGATAATATGGATGCACAGAGCGAAGATATCATCGAGCTTAAGGCTCAGCTTCAGCTGCAGGAGAAGAAGCTTGACAGGCTTCTGGACTTTCTTGAGAAGGAGGGCATCATCTCAAGACGGGAATTTGAGGATGAATTCACTGAGTGATGGATGTGGTCTATGAATCAGCGCTGGTCATGAACGGTCTTAGCCAGTTCGCAGCCTCTTTCACATCATTGCTTCTTGCTCTCAAGCTCCAGAAAGAGAGGACCTGCGGTCTTTATCATCCATTCTTCCTGCTTTCTGCCTCTTTCTTCGGCCTCGCAGTCCTGAATATGCTCTGGTTCATTGGAGCGATCTCATTGTCGCCTTGGGACCATATGATCGTCGGTCCTCTGTTCAACATAGTCTTCCTGGCCATACTGTTCTACACTGTCCTTTTCATATCTGGTCATCGTCATCTTTACCTGCTCCTCCCTCTGTTCTTGATAGGGATCAGCACATTCCTTGTCTTCAGCGGCCTTGCAGGGATAAGCGACATCATCACCGGCGTCGCATTGGTAGGGATGTTCTTCTATATTGGCTTCATAGACCATCATCTCCTGAAGATGTTGAGCCTTGTGGGCATGGTCTATGGTTTCCTGCTTGTCTGCGTCTCTGTCTCGACTTATCTTCTGGGGATTCCTTATCTCTTCTCTTGGTGGTTCATCCCGACACTCGCAGTGTTCTATCTCCTTTTCATGATGCACCAGAAAGGCCATGTCTGTTCTGCTCCGGAAGAGCACGGGCATGTCCCTGTCATCGTTGAGGTGATGAAGTTCGGCGTCTTCGTCATCGCCTTGAGCATATTCCTCATCCTTGGCACTCTCGGCGTCCATGAACTTGGCCATAGCCTCGCCGCCAATGCTTTCGGCTGTGAGCATAAGACCAGTTTCGGTGTCGGTTTTGCAGTGACGAGCGTCAGCTGTGACTCCGCCT
>DUGW01000057.1 GCA_013331125.1 Candidatus Woesearchaeota archaeon
TCCCTTACTTTTTCGTATATCACTGGTCCTTCTGGGTCGTCTCCTGCCATGTCTCCCATGAGAACGAGCTGACAGTCTGTCTCTTTCCTTACCTTTTCCCATATCTTGACGACACCAAGAGGGTCTTTCCATGGGTCGAATCTTGATATCTGCGTGAGTATTGGTCTGTCCTGGTCTATCCCTCTCTTGGACAGTACCTTCTTGCGCCTTTCTGGCTTGATAGGAGCGTTCTTTATTGACAAAGGGTCTATCGAAGGCTGTATGATGTGGTACTTGGTTGCAAGGTCTTCCTTCTTGTAGTGGTCCATTGAGACTATGACCCCATCATACTTGCTGATGAATGGCTTGAGGAAATCCCACACCTTAGGTGATGCATGCTTTATGTCGATGTGGCATCGCCATATCCATGGCTGCCGTTTCTCGTAATGCATGATCATCGCTGCTGGCTGGGGGTCATGGACTATGACTAGGTCCTTTGTCTTGAAGTGGGTCATTATGCAGTTCCTTTCTGTCTCTTCAAGATATACCCTCTTCCTGAAGCTGGTCATCTTGACTGACGTGTCTCCCTGCATTCCATTGTGTATCTTCTTGGTTATGTTGAAGAAATGGTCTGATCCCTTGAATATCCTCCAGCCAGTGTCTATCTTCAGCCGGTTCATCAATATGACGAGCGTGTTCAGGATCTCTGCCACTCCGCCGCCCTGTGATGTTGCATTGACATGCACTATGTGCGTGCCTATGAGCCTTTCAGAACTGGCCCGGGCATACTCGATGACGTCCTTGCCCACTATCTTTTCGTAATATTCTAGTCTCGGGATCATCTTGAGTCAAAAACACCCCAACTTTTATTTATANNATAGACCTTAGGTGACTTTATTCCCATCAACTTCAGTATTGTTGGCGAGACATTGGCTATGCTGTTATACCTATCCCCAACAATCTCATACTGCTTGTTTGCGACCAATATGAACGGTACCTTGTTCTTTGTGTGTGATGTCTGGTACCTCCCGCTCATCTCTTCTGCATTGCCATGGTCAGCAACTACCACAACATTATACCTCTTCTTTCTTGCTTCCACCACTACCTGGCCAAGGCAATGATCAGCTGCCTGGACTGCCTTTATTGTGGCGTCAAGGTCTCCTGAGTGTCCGACCATGTCTGCATTGGCAAAGTTGAGGATTATCAGGGGATATTTTCCTGCTTTGATCGTATTAATCACAGCTTTGGTTATCTTTCCTGCAGACATTGCAGGCGTCTTGTCGTAGGTCATGACCTTTGGGCTTGGTATAAGCAGCCTGTCTTCCAGCGGAAACGGCCCGTCCCTTCCGTTGTTGAAGAAGTATGTCACATGCGCATACTTCTCTGTCTCTGCTATTCGGAACTGCCTTATCCTGTTCCGTGAGATTACCTCGCCGAGCACATCCGGCGGGACTGTAGGGGGGAATGCAGCTGGTGCCTTTATTGCCTTATCATACTGCGTCAGGCAGACAAAGTTGAGGTTGATCACCTTCCTCCGCTTGAACTTGTTGAACCTTCCCTGGACAAAAGCTCTTGTGAGCTCTCTCGCACGGTCTTCCCTGAAGTTGTAGAACACGATTGAATCACGGGGCTGGACATATCTCTTGGAGGATTCCCCTACAACTATTGACGGCCTGACAAATTCGTCTGTCTCTCCTCTTTTGTATGCTGCTTTGATCGCTGCGCTGGCAGACGCGCACTTGAATCCCTTTCCATTGACCATTGCATCGTATGCCATGTGTTCCCTATTCCACCTATTGTCCCTATCCATGGCATAGAATCGTCCTGTGACTGTGGCTATCCTGCCCACTCCAAGTTTCCTGCATCTTCTTTCAAGCTTGCGGATGAACCTAAGAGAACTCTTCGGAGGGACATCCCTACCGTCGAGAAAACAATGGATGTACACATTCTTTACATCATTCATCTTGGCCATCTCAAGCAGTGCGAAAAGGTGGTTTATGTGGGAATGCACCCCTCCATCGCTCAGAAGTCCCATCATGTGCAGTGCTGAATGGTTCTTTTTTGCGTTGCGCATCGCGCTTAGGATAATCTTGTTCCTGAAGAATGATCCATCTTTTATTGCATTGTTGATCCTGATGAGTTCTTGGGGTATTGTCCTGCCAGAGCCTAGATGCGTATGCCCTACCTCTGAGTTGCCGATGAATCCTTTTGGCAGTCCTACGTGCTGTTCTGCTGCATAGAGTGTTGTGTGGGGATTTTCCTCCCATAGCACATCGAAGTTAGGTGTATTGGCGAGTTTGACTGCGTTGTTTCTTCTTGATCTGCGTATTCCCCATCCGTCGAGTATGATGAGCATCGCCTTTTCTTTTGGTTTCATCGTATTATTCCTCCTGAAGTATGTTCAGCACAACCCCTTTTATATCGTTCGATCGCAAGGCAAAGCTGAGTCCTTCGACACCCATCTTTGCGTACTTGAGTGTTGCTATGCCCACTATGTTTCCGTTCTTGTCTATGAGGGGTCCTCCTGAGTTGCCTGCATTGATCGCAACATCTGTCTGGAGATAGTATATGTCCTCTTCACCCGATATCAGCCGATTTGTGTTGCTTATTATCCCTTCTGTGACTGTGGATTCAAACCCGACCGGATTACCTATCGCAATGACATGCTGACCTACAGCGACCTTACTGGAGTCTGCCCAGTCTAGGTACTCAAAATCTTCCTTTTCTGTTATGAGCTTTATGACAGCTATATCCCATGCCTCGTTCTTTCCGATCATTGTTGCGGTGTATTCGTCTCCATCAACCCTGACGGTGACTGTCTTGAGGTCATCGACCACATGATAATTAGTGACGACATATCCTTTCTCGTTTATGATCACTCCGCTGCCTGCTGTCGTGAAATAGCCTGCGCCTTTCTGCCCTATGGTTACGACTGCATTGATAGATTTGGGTATTACCGGACCGAAATCGACGCTGGATTCCTGTACTGTCGCAAGCTGCTGCCCGAACAATGATAGTTCTGTCAGGCTCCTGTTGCTCATCTTCTGTATGGAGTCTGACAATGCAGTGTCCCTGTTTATGGACTGGTAGTTATATTCCTGTATGCTTGAACGCAATCCTTTCTCAACATTCTCTATACTCTGCTTTGTCATTTCTATTTCGCTGCTCATGTCGCTGCTGACTGAATCTAGCTGCTCGCTGAATTGTGTCTCCTGAGCAGCCACAACCTCGCTGACCTGGCTGATTCCCTGCTCCTGTTCAATGGACAGCTGGTTGATCTTTGCATTGTAATCATATGTAAGATATCCCAGGAACATGCCGAATACTATCACAATCACCGCATTGAGATACAGGACATGTTTAGCTGTGACAGTAATCTCCTTTCTGGGATGTGCCTTCTTGCTTTGTTTTGTCATGAGGTGCTTGAAGTCTTCTTCTGTATAGCCTGCGCTAAGCAGGGATTTCCTTATTTCTGCTTCGCTGACGCCAAGGCTTTGCTGCACCTTGACATAGTCTTCAAGTTCTTTTTCCTCTACCATCATACATATGCTATATCCTTTATATCCTTCCCATCTTGGCTTTCTGCCCTAACTCCTCTTCTATCCTGAGGAGCTGGTTGTACTTTGCGAGCCTTTCGCTCCTGCACGGAGCGCCTGATTTTATCTGACCTGTCCCTAGTCCGACGACAAGGTCTGCTATGAATGGGTCCTCTGTCTCGCCGCTTCTGTGGCTGACCATGACCTTCCAGCCATTGTCCATCGCAAGCTTTGCTGCTGTCATAGCCTCTGTGAGTGATCCTATCTGGTTTACCTTTAGC
>DUGW01000083.1 GCA_013331125.1 Candidatus Woesearchaeota archaeon
TGACACAATACTTGACTGCGTCCCACCTATCTTTGTGTGTTCGTGCTTTGTAAGCTTTTAAGCATCTGCCTGAACAGAATTTTGCTTGAGGATGCGCATAATGTGGTATGAACTTTTTTTCACAATTCTTACACTTTTTCTCCTTAAGCACATGTTTCCTCTTCTGAATTATTTCTCCTTCTTTTTTACATTTTGCTCTGCAGAATTTTTGATCTATTCGATGCGGTTTGTATTTTTTACCACAATGCTTGCATATTCTGGAATCATAATCTTTCTTAGGCTTCAGAATCGTTGTTTTGTTTCTTAAATAGTACCATCTCTTACCGCATTTACGACTACATGTTTGGGCCCTAGGGTGTTTCTTATCAGGTTCAAATTTTTTGCTACAGATTACACAAGTATTCATACATTCTAGAAAGTTAGCCCAATTTATATAAATTGCTATCGTAGTTGCAGGATACTGATTAATTAGTATTAGTTATCGTCACCCTTTTTATAGACAAAATAGCAATGTTCCCACCAACAGCATCTCAATCACCCATCATCTTTCAGGAAAGCCATAACTTCTTTATCGCCTTATCCCTCTGCTAGTAAGTCCTGGAAAGGTTTAAATATATCTTCACATAAGGGTATAGGCATGACAGAAAAAAGAGGCTGGCACAACCCAGCAAAACAGATAGAAAAGCATCATTCCGGCAAGTGCCCTATCTGCCACAAGGAAACAAACAACCTTGAAGAGCACATGCACGACAAGCACAAAGGGAAGAAACTACCCAAGTGACTGATTCTTAGATGAAAGAGAGCGGGAAAGGTCAGTTATCAGACTGCAGCAAGAATCTCTTAAACGCATTTATCGCCTTACCTCTTTGTGAAAAGGAATGCTTCTCTTCTGGTTCCATCTCTGCGAATGTGCGCTGATCTCCGGTCGGAGAGAATATCTGGTCCCAACCTTTCAGGAAATTCTTAGTGCCTCTTGCTGAGAGTATCTTGCCTTCAGTCATGCCAGCGATGCAGACAGGCTCTTTGCCAGGTTCGCAATAACCGATAGTGGTCATCGCTCTTGCTTTGTGGTTGTCGCTTGATGCATGGAGAATCTCTGCAGTGCGTGCTGCGCCAAGCTTCTTGATGAAGTGCTTTATGTAAGGACCAGGAAGACCTTGCCAGGCATCAAAGGACAGACAGGTGTCTTCCACAATACAGGTCTGGCCGGTGAGCTTTGCTGCAAGCTTGGCCTTCTCCTTGGCAATCTCTTCAGGCTCGCCCTGGAGTTCAGGAAGATCAACATCTTTATGCTCTAGTGTGACATCTTTGAGCATTTCCCTGAATTCCCTCAGCTTGTCAGGGTTGCCGGTGATGAAAAGTATCGATTTCATGGCTCTAGAGGGGCTGTAAAGGGTATTTAAGGGTTTCTTTATAAAACCGAAAAGTTTATAAATAAGTTATATATCGTTACTTTATAGGGGTGACAAAACAATGTCTTGGAAAACCGCAAACCAATATGTAGTACCCGCAGCATTCCTGGCAGCAGTAGCTGTCCCATCATGCTATGTCGGCATGAAGATGGAAGAGTGCGGCGCAGGACAAGAGAGAAATTCTTACACCTACCACCTACAGCAGGGAAGAGTACTGCCCGAAGACCTACACTACCAGACATGGAGAGACTGGCACGCAGTGAGCGGAAAAGGAAAGATGTCAGGAGTGCAGTGCGTCTACTGGCATGACAAAGGACACAAGGGAGTCCGATGCGAAGTCGGCGACAGGATGTACAACCTGGGCAGAGACGGGAACGGCGGAGGACTGCTGGAAGAGTTCAGGAACGTCAACCGCGGCGGACAGAGCAAGCAGTGGACCAGGGTCAGGCAGAAAAGGTTCTGAGAACCTGAGCCATAAAAAATAATTATTCTATCTTAATACATCTTCTTATCTATCGCAGCGCCGCGTGAAGCTCGGCGTCTGTCATTTTTATCGACATCTGACATCCCCGTAAGGGACATCCCCCTGTCAGAAACGCATATACATCTGTAGCGCCTGCGCAAATTCACGGCGGCGCTGCTGAGAAGAATTCATCAGTTCTGATTCAATTCATCTCTTTTTTAGCATGTTTCCACATGAACTCAAAATATGACCTATAGGCCTTAGCGGCAGCTTCGTTCTCGATGATTATGCCTTCAGGCTCGTCGGTCCAGACGATCAATGCGATCTTCCTGCCATAGATATTCGTGACGACAGGGGACTCGACCATCTTAGGGACATACCTCGTCTTCTTCGGGTCTGATGTCGAAGAGCCACGGTCCTCCCTGACGATCTCACGCACAGTTATGTTGTTCTCCTTGAGCATACGCACAAACTGTTTCTGGAACTCAGGCATATGCTCCTCGAGCTGGGACTCACTGCCGAAGACAAGGTTCTCCTTGTTGCCGGAACGGACCATATCATTGAAGATGGAACGCAGACCCTTCTTGCCTTTGAAAAGCCGCACCTGGCCCTGGATCTTGCTGGCCTTGTGCCTCTCGTCGAGCTCAGGAAGTATGGCCTTGACATCCTCCTCCTGCTCATGCACATACTCAAGAAGTCTTCTCGGACCAGCGGCCTGGAACCACTTGACCTGCCCGATGAGGACATAACTCACAAGACCTTTCTCGATCAATGACTTCAGGGAGTTGTAACAGGAAGAACGGTCGATCTTCGCTATCTTGGCGACCTTGCCTGCCTTGCAGGAACCATGGTCATTCAATGCGAGGTAGACCTTGATCTCATTAGGGGCGAAACCAAGATTGACAAGGACCTCGTCGATGCGCGGCATATCAGAGACCTCCGAAAGCCCTGTCACCGCAGTCGCCGAGACCAGGGATTATGTAGCCTCTCTTGTCGAGCTTCTGGTCGATGGCAAGGGTGTAGACCTGGACATCAGGGAAATGCTTCTCAAGGCGCTTGATGCCATAAGAGGCAGCGATGACACAGCAGAATATGATCTTCTTAGGCTTGCCTTTCTTCTTGATACGGTCAAGTATGGCAAGTATAGTAGAACCGGTGGCAAGCATCGGGTCATAGACAATGACAACAGCGTCCTTGTTGAACTTCGGGACCTTGAAAGAAGAGATGTCCACACCGAAAGTCATGCCTTCCTGGGACTCTTCCATGCGACGGGCATCGACGACACCGATAGTCCTCGAAGAGTTCAGCTCATCAAGGAGGCGGGCACCACCCTCTGTGAAAGGCTCACCGGCACGCATCACCATGACCTGGAGGATGTTCTCCTTGAGCTCTGCGCCAGAGGCCTTGGCCATAGGGGTCTTGATCGAAGTCGGCTTTGTAGAGCATTCCAATGTGACGATCTCATGGGTAGCGAGATAGCCTGCAAGGCGGAGATTCCTCCTGAACTGGGTGGTGCTGGTCTTCTCGTCACGGAGCGCAGAGAGCACGACCTGCAGGTTAGGAGCATCAAGAACAATGGGTTTCATAGTATCACCTTAAGTCTTTTTGAACATTTAATGTTGTGTTGTGGTTCTATCTACAACAATAGTATATATAGTTTTTGGTCAAAGGCTCTGCAAAGGGGTTCTGGACAGCACAGCAGAAGAAGACAGCAGAAGCAAGGTTTAAAAACTACAGAGACAAAGACAGGGTGAGGTGAAGTCCTTGAAGACCACAGTCATATCCTTAGGAGGTTCTATCGTAGTACCTGACAAGATAGACATCATGTTCCTGAAAAGGTTCAGGAAATTGATAATGGAGCATGTCAAGAAAGGGCACAGAGTCGTACTTGTCGTCGGAGGAGGACGCCCATGCAGACTATACCAGGAAGCGGCAGGGAAGCTCGTGCATGCGACGACAGAAGACAAGGACTGGATAGGGATCATGGCGACAAGGCTGAATGCTGAACTTGTCAGGGTGATGTTCAAGGATGTCGCATACCACCGCGTGATATATGACCCGCACGAGAAGGTCAAGACAGACAAGAAAGTGATAATAGGGGCAGGGCACAAGCCAGGATGCACGACAGACTATGACATGGCAGTGCTGGCAAAAGGGATGAAAGCGGATCTCCTGATAAACACCACCAATGTCGATTATGTGTATGACAAGGACCCGAGAGTCCATAGAGATGCTAAAAAGATAGAGCATACGACATGGAAAGAGTTCAACAGGATGTTCAAAGAACACAAGGCAGGGATACACGCGCCATTCGACCCTGTGGCCAGCAGGTTCGCAGAGAAGACCAGGCTGACAGTGGCGATAGTGAACGGTAGGAACCTGGCGAACCTCAAGAGACTTCTGGACGGGAAGAGATGCAAAGGGACTGTGATAAAGCCAAAGTGAACAGATGCGAGGG
>DUGW01000038.1 GCA_013331125.1 Candidatus Woesearchaeota archaeon
CCATATCTTTGCTGCCTTGAATGGCGTCGTTATCGTCACTTCCATCGCTTCGTCGTAATATGCTGAGAATATCCTGTATTGTTTTGACATGTTGAAGTCCAGCTGGTATGAGTCGTACATTGCCATGAGTGATGCCAGTTCTACTATCCTTTTCAGCCTTACAGGCTCCCGTGCATGGAAATCTCCGACGGTATATACTGGCTCTACCCCTCCTACCTCTATCTTCAGTGGTATGTACGCGTCTATCCATATGTCTGTCAGCCCTAGCCTTACTGTCACGTTCACGTCTCCTATCGGTGTGACATTGTATCCTGTCTCTTGTCTTATCGCTGTCCAGTTTGTGCAGTTTGGTATATGGTAAGCGACAAACTTCTCCAGCTGCCACTGTGATGCAAGTGTATCAGTATAGATGTTGTTCAGGCATATCGGTGCTGATATGTATTGTCCGAACAGGAATGGTCTGTTCGCTCCGAATGTGTCGCAGAGTTTCCGCAGGGTCACCTCTCCGAACCTTCCGAAATTCCTGAAATCCAGTGCTGGTACCTGTTGGCTTCTTCCCTCTCCCCCGGGGTATCCTGGTGGATAAGGGTACAGGGTACCGTTCTGCAATAATGGTTTCATGACACCATACGACACCCTGTGATCCAACGGTAAGAACCTGTTGGGGTTTGGTGCTGGGCCGAATTGGTCTCTGTATATGTCTCCTCCCTGGTATCCTATGAATGACAGTCCGTCTTCTGAGTGTTTTTCCAGGCACAGTCCTACGTAGTATGGTATCGCTCCTGTCTTCAGCATGTCTGTCACCATCTTCTCTGTCGGTGCTGTGAGCTGTGCTCCTGCGATTCTCCTGTTTGCGTACCATATCATGAGGAATACTGCTAGCATGACTACTCCTATCAGGAAGAACAAGGATAGCTGTGCCTTTCTTGACAAAGCCTTTCTGGACTGTGCCTCTCTGCACCTGTCCTTTTTCACCCTCTTTTTTACCTTCATTCTCTTTTTTCGATCATCCGTGCTTCATCTTGAGCATGTAGTGATATTGATGGTTATACACTGGGAATCCCTTCTCTATCTCCTCTATGAGCGGATCCTTTTTCTTTGATAGTCTTTCCTCGAACTCTTCGACCCCCATCCTGCCCTTGCCGCCGACGACGACCAGCCCTTTCTCTGTCATGAACATCAGTGTCGGTTTGTCTTTTTTTGCCAGCTCTTTCTCTATCATCTTCTTCTTCACCACCGACAGACCAGACACCCTTTCAATATCGAGTATAGGAAACACCNNGCACCTTCTTCCCGACAAGTCTATTCACGTGTCTTGTGAGTGGTCCTACACTTAGTCCTACCTGTCGCGCGATCTCTCTTAGATGGAGCCAGCTATTGCTGTTTCTGTAGAACAAGTTGACTATCTTCCAGTCGTTCTCCCTGAATAATGTTCTCATTTATGAAACAATTGTTTCAATTATTGAAGCATTTATAAAGGTTTCGTGACAACGACACATAAAAGCCTCCAACACTAGAAATCAGCACTCTTTGCTCAGCCTTACCTTCAGTATCTCTCTGTAGCCCTGGACGACATCCCTCGTTCCCTTCGAGATGTTCCTGTATCCTGTCTTGTCTACCATGACTGTCTTCTCTTCGCATATCTCTTTTGGTCCCTCTTCCTCGACCACGACCAATGGCTCTGGCAGGTTCTCCAGAGTCCTGTTTGAGAAGTCTGCTCCTATATCGCGTCTGGGATCATACTGCAGGTCTTTCATCAGCGGCACTTCGCGTGATGACATCGGGTCTACCATGACTTTCATCGGGTTCTTTGATGACCTCAGTAATTTTCCGTCATAATACTCAAGCTTGTCGAGGTATATCATCTTGAGCTCGTCATACCCGTTGTATACTGTCATCTTTCGCCTGATCCAGTTTGTCTTTCCGAGCACTGGTGGCTGGTCTACCCATTCCACAGGTCCTAGCTTGAGCTTGTACTTCCCGTAGATTACCTCTTTCTCATCAGATGTCTCTTCCTCTTTCGATTCAGGCTCTACTGTCCTGCATTCTTTCTCTACCTGTTTTTCCTGGTAGGAGTATGATTCCTGTGAATACCATGGTGCTGTCTTCTTTATCTCTCTGTAGTCGAAAGACTTGTCTTTCTGTATGCCGCAGTTTGAGCATCCTGAAAGATATAGCAATAAGAAGACTGCTAAGACTAACATCCCTACTAGAATCAATCCCTGTCTAACCCCCCTCATGTTTTCCTACTAACCGGGAGTGGCTTATAAAATTTACGTTTTCCCTTTTTAAATCGCTTATAAACTCCTCAAAACGCTCTTTTTCCTTTATTATCTGGTGCGGGTGGAACACATAGCTTTCGAGCCCTGTCCTCTTGTTGCTCAACACCGAAAAGAACAGTCCTGGCAGCCTCATATAATATATCCATATAGTGTCCTCAAGTGGCACCAACAGGAAGCTTGATACCCTTACCTCCCCTAATCCTGATACTGATGGGTAGAACAGTCCCCAGGACCTTATCGGTGACGCATCATAATCGAATCCCTCTTCCTCTAGTATCATCATCGATTCCAGGTCTATCCTGTGCCATGGTGCCCGGAATCCCTTGATCTCCCCACCTACAACCTCCGAGACCGTCTCTTTGCATCTCACTATCTCTACTCTTTTCTCTTTCTTACTTAGCGTGGTCAGTTTCTTGTGTGAGTATGTGTGGCATCCTATCTCGTGGTCTTGTGCCAGGCTCTTGACTATCTCTGGGTATGTGTGCGCATACTCACCTGTCACGAAGAATGTCGCCTCCACCCCGTAAGCATTCAGCACCTCGACTATCTCCAACGGCGTCTCTCCATCAACCGGCTCAGTGTCGAAGCTCAGCAGCACTGTCCTCTCTCCGACATCTCGCCCCATGATCAGCAGTATCGCTGCCACTAGGACCAGTGCCATGAATGCTCCTGCCAGTATGTGTGTGCTTTTTTCCATCTTGAAAGATATGGTCAGACCCTCTCGACCTTAGGCTTCGCTCTGTAGCTTCTCTTTTGCCTTTGCTATCTCTTCGTCCGGGTCTGGGTTTGTGTTCACGTCTGATGTTACGAATTCCAGCCTGTCGAACATCGCGTTCCTTGACACCCTGCCGTTCATCTTCACCAGCTGTCCCAGCAGGTCTATCTTCACTGAGTCGAATTTCTCTGGGAATTCCTTGTACATCAGTACCTCTTGCCTTGGTTTTCCCAGTAGCTGTTCTGCCTGTTGCCTGAAGAATACGCACCTTATCGTCTCTGTTCCGTCGTCGAGTATTGCGTTCATGACATAGCTGTAGTCTGGCTGCACCACTCCGTGCGCCTCGCAAGCGTATTCCGCATCCCTCTGTTTTGCCCTCTTTCCGCATTGTGGGCATACCTCGAAGAATCTTGGCTCGAATACCTGCACCACTGTCCCGAAAAGTTCCACGTTTGATTCATTGTCTGCCAGGTCTTTTATGCTCTTCCTGACCGCTTTTACCGACGATGATCCTGATGTGGCCACTGCGTCTATCTTCTCGCCTGCTGGATTGACCTCTATCTCGCTCTGGTCATTGAGGTGCAGCTCGAGTCTTCCGTTGTTCTCTCTTACTAAGGAGTTCTTTACCCTGACTATGTTGCCTTCTGCGGCTTTTGCCATCTTCTCTGTCGCTGCGTGCCATGCTGTGACCCTTGCCATGCCTGTCTCGTCTGCTATCAGCATGCTCTGTACCTTTCCTGACCCTCTTGCGTTCGTGAACTCTCTCATCTCGTATATTGCCTGTACCTTTCCTACTACCTCTACGTTCCTCATCCCTGCTAGTAGTTTGTTGATCTTGACTTTTCCTGTGAATTCGTCGAACACATTGATGCCTAGCTCATTGGCCACTATGTGTGCTGCTCCGTCTTTTGATATGAGCCCTGACAGCTGTTCCAGTTTCTGTTTTATC
>DUGW01000159.1 GCA_013331125.1 Candidatus Woesearchaeota archaeon
GCGGTTTCCCATGGATTTGGCTTCTAAGCCTTGTCTTGGTGGGAGGCATTGCAGTCTTTACCACTTATCTTTTGCTTAAGGGTAAGGATCAGCAGACCCAGCCGACAACGCACAAGCATAGGACAAGGAAAGGATAGATTGGAAGGTGATGATCATGAAGAAGGATTTCAACGTTAAAGGGATGCATTGCAAGAGCTGCGGCATGCTGATCAAGGATAGTGTGGGTGAGATCCCTGGTGTCAATGAGGTGCTTGTCTCACATGCTCTTGGCAAGGTGATGGTGGATTGCGATGATTCAGTCGATGAAGGACTGATCAAGGAAGCGATCAGGAAAGAAGGTTTTGAGGTAAGATAAGATGACGCACANNCGCAGAGGGAACTACATGTGATTCCTGCGCTGAGATCATCAGGCGCCAGGCCATGAAGGTAGAGGGGGTCAAAGAAGTGACCTTCGACCTTTCCAAGGAACAGGGCTTTGTGATTTTCGACCCATCAAAGACAGACCTTGACACAATATTGTATAAGATAGAGGAGAAAGGTTATGAGTGTTTCATCCTTGACAGTTCTGCGCACAGTCCGCAAAAAGATACGTTCATCAGTCCAAGGACTGTCGGCTGGGTGTTTGGGCTTATAGGTATCGTCATCGCATTGTATTTTATCATAACTCTCACTGAAGGCATACAACTTCCTGAGATATCCCAGAACATGGGCTATGGTCTGCTTTTCATCGTCGGCCTGCTTACCGGTTTCCATTGTATCGCCATGTGCGGCGGTTTTGTCGTGAGCTACACCGCGAAGGATGCTCAGGAGAACAGGAGTTCGCACAGGTCGCATATCATGTATGGCATCGGCAAGACCCTGTCATATACTTTGATCGGCGCGTTCTTTGGTCTGCTTGGTTCGATAATCGCTTTTACCCCTATGATGCGAGGAGTTGCTGGCCTTCTGGCCGGCTTGTTCCTCGTGCTTTTCGGCCTTAAGATGCTGAACATCATCCCTGCATTGAGGAAGATACAGTTCCACACGCCGAGGTTCCTTTCCAGATGGGTCGGTAAGGAGTCTGCAAAGAACTCCAGCCCTCTTGTCATCGGTCTTCTCAATGGATTGATGATCGCTTGCGGCCCTCTTCAGGCAATCTATATCATGGCTGCAGGCACCGGCTCTCCTCTTGAAGGCGCGAAGCTTTTGTTCATCTTCGGGTTAGGCACTCTCCCTGTGATGTTGGGCTTTGCTTATTTCACGAGCTTCATATCAGGTCGCATGACCGGTAAGATATTGAAGGCCAGCGGTGTCATAGTCATAGTGCTCGGCATGATCATGCTTAACAGAGGCCTTGCCCTTACAGGCTCTGGCCTTGACATCAAATCTCTGACTGGCCAGATATCTGATGTGGGCGCACTCAAGACTGGTTCTGCCTCTCAGAATGTTCCCCTTCTGAATGATGCTGGCTATCAGGAGATCCATATGACTGTTGACCGTTACGGGTACACACCTGACAGGTTTGTCCTTAAGAGAGGCGTCCCTGTGAAATGGATAATTGATGGCAAAGAGATCACTGGTTGTAACAATGCTATCCAGGTCCCTAAGTTGGGTCTTCAATTTCCTATTAAAAAGGGTGAGCAGGTGATCGAGTTCACACCCACAGAATCAGGGACTATCTCCTGGTCCTGTTGGATGGGCATGATACCCGGAACATTTATAGTTAAGGACAATGTCGACCTGGATGACGCTGCACAAGTCCAGAAAGAATTGGATAATGCACCAACTCCAGCCGCAGGTGGTTGCGGTATGAATGGTGGTGCTGGCTGCGGAAGCCCTAGCTGCGGAGGAGGCAGTGGTGGCGGTTGTGGCTGCGGCGGATGAAACAAGATAGGTGATAAGAAATGACTCATGAAGAAGAACACACAGGGTCGCATGAGCGCCAGTCTCATGAACATAGAGAGCACAGGTCAGAGACTGCCTCTCATGAGCACAGGCCAGTGCATCGACCGCATGAACATAGGCCTGCTCCGGCAAGACAGAGACCGAAATCAAATGTATGGATGTTTGCTGCGATATTCATCGCTGGCGCTCTTTTGATGTCGCTGTTTTTCCATTTCAAGCCGGCATTCACTGACTGTAGTTCTAAAAGCACCAATCCGGTGAGTCTGGACGTGGCTTCTAAGAACGCGTTGGCTGTCATAAAGAACAGTCTTGTGCCTGAAGGTACTGCTGTGAATCTACTTAACAGTTCTGAGAAGAACGGCGTCTATAATCTGCAGATAGGTATCGATGAGGAATCTGTAGAGGTCTATGTATCTCCGGACGGTAAATTGATGTTCACAGGGTCCATAGATCTTGATAATCCTCCTGACATTAGTGGTGCGGGCGCATCAGCTTCAGCTGCTGAGCCGATAGATGATCCTGATGTCCTGCTGGATGATGATGAGATCAAAGGCGATCCTGACGCTCCGGTGACTATCGTTGAGTTCAGTGATTTTGAGTGCCCTTACTGTGGCATGTTCTATCAGCAGGCATATCAGCAGATCCTCAGCGAGTATGTGGATGAGGGGCTTGTGAAGATTGTCTTCAGGGATTATCCTCTGCCATTCCATGAAGATGCACAGAAGGCTGCTGAAGCTGCTGAATGCGCAGGCGATCAGGGAAAGTTCTATGACATGCATGACATGCTCTTCGAGAACCAGGACTCCCTCAGCGTCTCAGACCTGAAGAAGTATGCCAAGGAACTCGGCCTCAACACTGCCAAGTTCAACGATTGCCTTGACTCTGGCAAGTACGAGGAAGAGGTCCAGATGGATGCTGCTGACGGTTCAGCCTATGGTGTCTCTGGCACTCCAGCATTCTTCGTCAATGGCCGCCTCATGGAAGGTGCTCTTCCGTTCGACCAGATAGCTCAGGTGATCGAGGAGGAGCTTGGCTATGGCAGCTTGGAGCCTTTGTCAGAAGAAGAGAAGGCTGCATACGAAGAGGACGACGGTAATGTCGTCGAGTACGACCTGGAGGTCTAGAGGTGTTTAGGACTGGACTACCGAGGTAAAACAACATGAAAAAAACAATTTTTTTCAGTTTTATTTTTTTGATTATCGGGATGGGCATTGCGAATGTCTACCCGATCGAGAAGAGCCCTGAAGAGGTCGTTGCCGGTCTTCATAAGGCCATAGAACTGGCTGAGCAGAAAGGCGTGTACAACTGCTGCATTGAGCCTGCATGTACTATGTGCTATCTTGGTCATTGGAAGTTCGATGTCGGTACCTGTTATTGCGATGACGCGATAAGGGAAGGCAGAGACGAGGATGTCTGCCCTGAATGTAGGAAAGGGCTGGAAAAAGGCTTGTGTGATTCTGCATAAGCAGATTTAGGTGAGGCAAAAGATGAACAAACTAGTCATACTTGGATTGATATTTGCAGGCCTGCTTTTGGTAGGCTGCTCTACATCGCCGACAGGTGATGCTGTAAGTAAGGCCCCTGCTGGGCGATCTGTCCAGACCACATCACCCAGCACCTCTGGAAGTGATGGTGGTTACATAAGGATCCCTGTCTCAGAGGTATCTACCAGCATGAAGAAGGTCAATTTTGATGTCGGCGGCAAGATGGTGAGATTTTTCGTGATAAAGGCATCCGACGGGCAGATAAGGACTGCTTTTGATGCTTGTGATGTCTGCGGCGGANNTATAAAATGTGGACGTTCATTCAGGATCACTGATCTTGGTACACAGAACAAGGGCGGTGGCTGCTGGCCAAGCTTCCTGTCGCACAGGATCGAAGGCAGTGACATCCTGATCAGCAAGGATGAACTTGCTGCTGGCGCAAGGTTCTTTTAGGACCTGACCTAATCATTTATTCAAATTCATCTATTCAAATTTTTACCATTTACAGAAAACACAGCCTGACTAAAAAAACAATTTCGAGGTGTTTCAGATGGAATGTGGATGTGAACTTAAGGATTCGACTTTTGGAGGCCCAAAATACTGCGGCGTATGTGGTATGGACCTGGGCATGAACCCGGTGGTCTCCAAGAAAAAAGGTGTCAAAGAGTATTATTGTTGCGCTGGATGCGCAGACATAAGATAGGAGGAAACAAACAGGATGAAAAAGACAACATTATCTATTACCGGCATGCATTGCGCTAGCTGCGCTGCCACGATCACCAAGGCCTTGAACAAGACCTCTGGTGTCAGGGAAGCGAACGTCAACTTCTCCACAGCGAGAGCTTTGGTCGAGCATGATGAGAAGATCCCTGAAAGTAAGCTAGTCAGCATCGTGAAGAGCAAGGGCTTCGGTGCCAGGGTCGGCGGCGGGAAGGACGACGCCAAGAGGCAGGCATTGGAGCAGAAACAGGAGATCAGGAAAGCGAAGGACCTATTCATAATAAGCATGATATTCGCGATCCCTGCTTTCATCTTCGGCATGGTCTTCATGTGGCTCGGCATAATGCTGCCTTATCATGATTATATCCTGTGGGCCATAGCGACCCCTGTCCAGTTCATCATCGGTTGGCAGTTCTACAAGGGCACATGGGCTGCTCTGAAGAACAAGTCCGCAAATATGGATACCCTGATAGCTGTCGGCACCAGTGCCGCTTATTTTTTCAGTGTCTATGTCGTCATTTTCGATCCCAGCATCGGTCAGTATTTTGAGACCAGCACGATCCTGATCACTCTTGTCATGATGGGCAAGTACCTGGAAGCCAGCGCTAAAGGCAAGACCTCTGAAGCCATCAAGAAGCTCATGAGCCTCGGTGCCAAGACTGCGCGTGTCATCCGCGATGGTAAGGAGATGGAGATAAAGGTCGATGATGTCATCCAGGGAGATATAATTGTCGTGCGCCCGGGCGAGAAGGTCCCTGTAGATGGCGTGGTGTTGGAAGGCCGTTCGGCCGTNNCCTGTAGATGGCGAGGTCATCGAAGGCAGCAGTTCCATAGATGAGAGTATGATAACCGGTGAGAGCATGCCTGTCAGCAAGAAGGCAGGTGACAATGTCGTCGGTGCTACAATAAACAAGACAGGTTCTTTCAGGTTCAAGGCCACTAAGATCGGCGCCAATACCACATTATCACAGATAATCCGACTGATAGAAGATGCTCAAGGGAAGAAGGCCCCTATCCAGCGGTTCGCTGACATGATAAGTGCATACTTCGTGCCTGCCGTCATCGCGATCGCCATGATCACATTCATCGCCTGGTATTTTGCTGTCGGAAAAGAGATCAGTTTCGCGATCATAACCGGAGTCGCAGTCCTGGTCATCGCCTGCCCCTGC
>DUGW01000082.1 GCA_013331125.1 Candidatus Woesearchaeota archaeon
TTTTATGATGTCCATCTTATTCCCCCCGAAATTTATCTTGGATATAAAAGGCATCCTGGATATATAAGTTTTATGAAAATGAAGGTATTGATAAAGGCATGTATGCTCAGAACTCCTCGAATTCATCGAGTTTTCTGAGATGTCCTTTCTGCTTCAGGTACATGACCTGGTTCTTGCGGTATTTGATCAGCACATCCCCTTTTGTGTCGCCTGTGTATTCCCATGGCTTGACTATCACTAGATCTCCTTCGCGTACCCAGAGGCGTTTTTTCAGCCTTCCTGGTATCCTGCAGTTCCTGGTCTTGCCGTCCATGCACCTGACCATCATCCTGCTGCCTCCCACTCTCTGTTCGACTATCCCGAACACCTCTCCTTCTGCTGCTTTTGGAAGAGGGGTCCTCCTGAGCTCTTCCTGGAGCTCTTCTGGGGTCTTCTCTTCATCCTTCTTGAATGGTTTCTTGAATGGTGGCATAAGGCTCAAGAAATAGGGTCTGTTTATAAAGGTTTGGGCTTTTTGATGTATTGGAGTAATAAGGGGCTAAGAAAGAGAAATGAGAGAAAAAAGAAAAAAGTATAGGACGCTTACTTCTTCTTGTATTCCTCTTTGACCTCTGCGCCATATTCTGTGTTGATTATGGTCATCTGGTCTCCTGCTAAGCTATAGGTATACGTGACTCTTGTTCCTGGTCCTATCGGTCCTGGGCAGTCTGTCTGTTTCACGATCATCACCATGCTGTCTTTCTTGACTTCCAGGTCTCCTGATGTAGAGCAGGCATTTGTCGAGCTTTTGTAGCTGTTGGCTGTGAGTTCCAGTGTGGCTGGATCCTGGCCTACCAGCTCGTTGTTTGCGTATGTCGCCTGTCTTATCCATGTGCCTTTGAATGCTGCTGTCGAGCCTGAAGCTGCGGTCGTTGTGCTTGGCCCTGTCTCTGTGGCCTCTGGCTGCTTGCTTCCGCATGCTGCGATGAATGACAGTAGCAGCAGTAGTGCGATGATCGACAAGAATTTTGATCTGTTTATGTTTTTCATATTACCACCTTCATATGTTCTATCGGATTCTGGATATCTGATCACGGATATCAGATCCTAATAGTCGATGCCTTTCCTTGTTATTATCTTCTTCGGTCGCTTTTCGTCTTCGACCACTGTCACGTAATCTGCGTAAGCATATAATTCTTTCGGCGCCCTGCGGCCTGTCATATAGATATCTACTCCAGGCGCTGCTGACTGCAGGGTATGCACCACATCCTTGATATTGAGCAGTCCCAGTGCCAAAGCCAGGTTTATCTCGTCCAGTATCAGCACGTCTGGATGTGCTTTCTCCCTGAGGAATTCCTTCGCGAATCCCAATCCCTCATTCGCCGCCTCGGCATCTTTGAGCGATGGTTTCTTCAGGTTTACGAATTCTTTCCTTCCGAACTGGAACACCTCGTACCTGCCTGGCATGACTTTCTCCAGCTTTTTCTGTATCTTCCACTCGCCTATGTCTTTGCGTCCTTTCATGAACTGTACCATGCCGACTTTCCTGCCTTGGCCCAGCGATCTCATCGCGACACCTAGAGCAGAAGTCGTCTTTCCTCCTCCGTCTCCTGTTATTATGTGCACATAACTCTTTGCTCCGGAATTTGCTGCAGATTTTGCTCCAGATTTTGCTCCTGATTGTCTGTCTTTTGCATTCTTTTTTTTGTTTGCCATTTTCTCACCATGACTTGACCGCTCATGTCTTATCTTCAGAACGGGCATTCTCCCGACGGGCATCCTCCTGCATACTCTGATGATGCTTTCATGTATCTTAGGTTTGATTTGCTCTTGAATGTAAGTACCTGGTCTTCTCTTGATCCGTATCTGTATACTGTTATCCCTTTGCATTTCAGCTTGTATGCGAGAAGGAATGCGTCCTCCACATCCTTGGGTTCCGCATTGTTCGGGAAGTTTATCGTCTTGCTCACTGCTGCATCTGTGTATTTCTGGAATTCTGCCTGTACCTTGACATGCCATTCTGGGCTTATCTCTGTGCTTGTCACGAAGAGTCTCTTGAGTGTCTGTGGCAGCTTTGACTCTTTGAGTGTCCCTGTCTTTGCTATCTGCATCATCAGTTCTTTTGAGTATACTCCTTGTTCTTCTGCCATCCTCTTGAAGTCTTCGTTTGTCTCCAGGAACTTCGCGCCTCCGAGGACATTCCTGACGAAACTGACCCCGAAGAGAGGTTCTATTCCTGAGCTGCATCCTGCTATTATGCTTATCGTGCCTGTCGGAGCTATTGTCGTGATTGATGCATTCCTTATCCATCTTGGTTTTCCTTTCAGTTTGCTCTTGTTGATGTTCGGGAAGCTTCCTCTTTCCTTGCCTAGCTCCACTGACTCGGCTTTCGCCTTGTCATCTATGAACTTCATGACTTTCCCTGCTGTCTCGACAGCTTTCTTTGAATCATATGGTATCCCGAGCCTTATCAGCATGTCTGCGAATCCCATCACTCCTAGCCCTATCTTCCTGTTCGCTTTTGTGGTGTCTTCTATGGTCTTGAGTGGGTATCTGCTTGCGTCTATCACATTGTCCAGGAACCTGACTCCTAGTCTTACCACTTTTTCGAGCCGTTCCCAGTCTATCTCGCTCTTTTTTCTTGTCCTGCCTCTGGCATTTTTTCCCGCACCCGCGAACCTTCCCAGGTTTATGCTTCCCAGGTTGCAGCTCTCGTATGGCAGTAATGGTTGTTCTCCGCACGGGTTTGTGCTCTCTATATCGCCTAATGCAGGTGTCGGGTTGTGCCTGTTTATCTCGTCGATGAATATCATGCCTGGATCTCCGTTATGCCATGCCCTGAGTGCCATGAACCTGAAAATGTCTTTTGCATTGAACTTTGCCTGTCTCTTCCCTGTCCTTGGGTTCATCAGGTCTATGTCTTGTCCTTTCTGCACTGCTTTCATGAACCTGTCTGTCACAGCGACTGATATGTTGAAGTTCCTGAGGACAGTCGGGTCCTGCTTCGCTCCTATGAATTCGAGTATGTCTGGATGGTCCACTCTCAGTATCCCTATGTTTGCCCCTCTTCTTCTTCCGCCCTGTTTTATGACATCGGTCGCGACGTCAAAGACCTTCATGAAACTGACAGGTCCTGATGCCTCGCATTTCGTCGAGCCTACCATGTCACCTTTTGGCCTGAGCCTTGAGAAGCTGAATCCTGTGCCTCCTCCTGACTGGTGTATTATGGCCATGTGTTTGAGTGAATCGAATATCCCTTCCATGGAATCCTCGACAGGCAGGACGAAACATGCTGACAATTGTCCCATCCTTGTGCCTGCATTCATCAGTGTCGGACTGTTGGGCAGGAATTCCAGCATCGTCATCATCCTATAGAACTCTTCCTCAGATGCTTTCACATCTCCTCCGTAGATGGCTTCGACCGCTGCTATCTCTCTTGCCACTCTCCTGAACATCTGTTTAGGTGTCTCTACCACCTTTCCGCTGTCGTCTTTGAGCAGGTATCTTGCTTCCAGGACCTTCACTGCATTGAGTGATAGTTTTAGCTCGTCTGTCTCTACTCCGAAGAATCTCTTTGCCTCCCTGAGGTCTTTGTGTTCTGCGCGGTAATTGGCATAGGCAGTCGCAGTCTTCTCTTGGCCTGAGACCAT
>DUGW01000020.1 GCA_013331125.1 Candidatus Woesearchaeota archaeon
ACACCTTTTTTCAACAAATACTCCGATACTCCCTAAAAGAGGTAGCTTGATGGCATTTAGAGGTAAACGCGCAATTTCTCCACTTATCGCAGCAGTATTGCTCGTGGTTGTCACAGTCTCTATCGGTGCAGCTGTCTTCAGCCTCATCCAGAATTACATGGCTGAAGGAAAACAGGATATAAAAGAAGGTCAGGAAGAGATCCGTTGCGGCCGTGATGTAGGCATTGAGCTTTTTATTGTGAACAATACCTATATCTGCAATGCCACTGATCCTGATGATGATGAGGTTGCGATTTTCCATATGATCATCTCAAACACAGGGACGAGGGATGTTGATCAGGCCCAGCTGCGTGTCTTTTTTGAGGGAAAAGTGTTTCAGAACAGTTCGATACTCAATGACACCCTTGAGATGGGTGAGAGTCAGGTCGTCAATGTGACTTACAGTCTTGATACCTATGGCGGAGAGTTCCGTTCTGCCCAGGTCATTCCAAGAATAAGCATTCCGGGTGTGCAGGATTATGCTTTTTGCACTGATAATGCCTGGAATGTAGAAGCTATGAATTCATGTTAAAAAATGGAGGTGTACGTACATGTTGTTTAACAAAAGAGGCGTTTCGCCACTCATTGCCGCAGTGCTTTTGATCGTCGTCGTGGTAGGAGTCGGTGCAGTCGCNNAAGCAGACCATCCAGTCCAAGTCCGGAGACATCAAATGCGGTGCTGAAGTCGATATCTCAGTGCCTACAGTCGCTAATGCGATAAGGATCTGTGTTGATGAGGCAGGTGCTACCCTGAACTTCACTATGGATATTACTGGTTCAGCTAATATTGATGGTCTCCAGGTCAAGATGTTCTCAGCAAGCTCTGTCTGGTCCAATGATACGGTCTATCCTTTGGATCCAGCAGTTCCAGGAACTTATCTTACGACTCCTGTTGTCACTTCAGGCGCTACTGTGACTTATTCAGTCCCTCTGCCTGCAGCTTTTGACACTGCAGCTGAGATCGCTGAGGCGCAGATCGTCCCAAGGATCCAGGTTGTCGGACGTGCAGACCTTGCTTATTGCGTGGACTCTGCTCTGAAGTTCACACCANNGCGTAGGTGCTGTCATAGCCGGAATCGCAAGGAATTATGTCACCGAATCAAAGCAGCAGACAGAGGAATCTATCTCCCTGACTTCCTGTTCTACCCTTCTTGACATGGATTTTGTCATCCTTAACCAGGATGTCCAGGTCTGCAAGGGTGTTGGCTCTGTCCAGTTCATGATTGAGAACAAGGCTGGCGAGGTGGATGATTTCCAGGTTAAGCTTTACTCTGCCACTGGTGTTGTCTCTAATGACTCTGTTGTCCCTGCTGGTAATGCCCTTGGCCGTGGTGCGACTGCCCTTTTCACTGCTAATTATTCTGGTATGGCTCCGGCTGATATCATAGAGATGCATGTCGTCCCTAAGCTGAAGAGCCCTCAGGGTAGTTCCATGTTCTGCACTGATGTCAAGCTTGTCGCCAAGAATATAGACAATTGCTGATTACTCTTATGGCATCCTCTTCAGCTGCCTTACTAGATAATTCTCTTCCTTCTTATCCTCTTTCCCGCTATCTTGCTTTTCCCCTTCTTTTCCCTCACTCTTCTTCTCTCCTTCGCTCTTCTCTTCCTTCACCACCTCTGTTGCCTCAGGTTTCGCTTCTATCTCCTGCTTCAGCTGCATCTCTACTGTCCCCATCTCCTGTTCTGACAGTTTCTTCGGCAGCCATTCGAACAGCAGCCCGTCTGACTCGCGTCTTGCTATCACATTTATGCAGAAATGCGGCACCCTCTGTCCTGCAGGCACTCCGTTCTGTGTTATTATGTTTGTCCCCTGTGCCTTTATCGTCTCGAACAGTGCTATGCTCATCTTGTTCGCTACCTTGAATGCGTGTGTCGCTGTCTTGTCTGGCAGCATCTCGAATATCTGCGCGTGCTGTTTCGGTATCACCAATACGTGCCCTGCTGCTGCTGGCTGGTCTGCGAGTATGCAAACTATCTTGTCATCCTCGTAGAGCCTGTGTGCGCTCCTTTTCCCTTCTATTATCTCGCAGTATTCGCATGCCATTTTCTATTTGAACAGTCCTGCTATCCTGTCCAGGTCTGCTTTCTTGTCAGGGCTTGGTCTTGGCCTGTTGTCTGCTACGCCTGTCTCTGGTCTTGGTGGCGGCCTTGGCTCTGGTGCCCTGTGCGGCTCTGGCTCGAGCGGTTCATTTATCCCGTACATCTCGTTGACCTTTGCCTTTATCACCTGCCATAGTTTTACCTGGTCGCTTTCCTGTATCTCGTTCATCGGTATGTCGAAGCTTGTTATGTTGTCTCCCTGCCTTCTTGGTATCAGGTGTATCATCGCGTGCGGCGCCTTCTGTCCTGCGACTGCTCCGTTCGCTATGAACAGGTTTATCCCTTCTGCCTTCACTGCCCTTAGTATCGCTGTGCTTATCCTCTTTGATGCGATTATCATCTTTGAGAATTCCTCTTCTGGCATCATGGGCATTATTGCGTAATGCTGTTTTGGCAGCAGTAGTACATGTCCTGGATTTGCAGGGTTTATATCCAGGATCGCTATGCACATCTCGTCTTCATACACCTTTTTTGAGGCTATCTTCCCCTCGACTATGTTGCAGAATAAGCAGTTCTTCTTCTGGTATTCCAGCTGCTGCTCAGGCGTCATCTTGCTGAGCTCATCTTCACCGGACTGTTCCATGGTGTCATTCCGGGAATCTTTATTTATTAACTTTATGTATCATTAAAGGGATTTTAAAGATTATATAGTAAATATTATAGTCGCTTCATCAACAAACCGTTTAAGTCTTCAGACGAAAGTTATTTAAACATGGGCAAAAAGCTTTTTTGAAAAGTTGAAAAAGCTTTTTTCATAAGTTTGATCTTAGCGTTAAAAAGGTGATATGATGGCTGAGTACGACGATGATGAGTTCTATGACAGTTCAGAATCTGCTGTCTTTTTTTCTGAAGAGGATGAGGATGAGGATGATCCTGAAGGCCATGCTTTCATGCGGGGCGTGGAAGACGCAGAGCAGATAATAGATAAGGATGCAAGTGATGATGTCGGTGAAGAAGAGGAGCTTGTCTGAGCTTTTCTTCTGTTTTTTTCTGTTTTTTCATGCCTGGCTTAGGCAAACATTAATAAATGGATTTGTCAATTGTCTGCTTCTGTAGAGGTGATTATTATCATGGACCCTAACATGACTATCGCGGCTGCTGCCAATGTCATACCTGTAGGTCCTATATCTGGGCTCTTGAAGGCCTTCAGTGCCCTGGTGGGCGGTGTCTTCGGCATATATCTTATTGTCCTTTATCTGAAATACAAGGAGTATGTCGTCATGAAGCGTATGCTTCTTGATATCCGTAAGGACCTCCGTGCTATCGCTGATGCTCAGGAGATCTCCTTGCCTCCCATAAAGAAGCCTAAAGTGTTCCGGATAGGCCGTTGGTTCAAGCGTGCCCATGAGGAGCGTAAGATGAGGAAAGAGTTAGAGGACCAGAATGACTGATGTTGAGAGTGGTGTTGATATGGCTAATTTCCGTTTTCATATAATTGAGAAGATAATCGATGAGGTGGGCAGTGATGATATCGATGATTCTGTCCTTGAGGTGCCTCCTGATCCTGCTCTCGGTGATTATGCATTTCCCTGTTTCACTCTCTCTAAGACCCTGAAGAAGTCTCCTCAGGCAATAGCCGAGTGGCTGGCTTCTAAGATCAAGCCTGACGATGTAATCGCTGAGGTGAAGAATGCGGGTCCTTACCTGAATTTCTTCATCGACAAGTCTGCCCTTGCCAGGTCGGTCATCACTGCTGTGCTCAAGGATGGCGGTTCTTTCGGTCAGGGTTCTGAGAGGAGGAAGGTCCTTCTTGAGTTCCCTTCTCCGAATACCAACAAGCCTTTGCATCTCGGCCATATCAGGAACATGTTGCTGGGTACCAGCATAGGTAACATCCTGAAGTTCAATGGTAATTCGATAATCAATGTTAACCTGAATAATGATCGTGGTATCCATATCTGCAAGTCCATGCTTGCCTATAGGCTGTTCGGCGACAACCAGGAACCTGACATGAAGTCTGATCACTTCGTGGGCAAGTGGTATGTGATCTTTGCCCAGAAGGCCAAGGACCAGCCCGAGCTTGAGGAGCAGGCCCAGGAGATGCTGAGGAAGTGGGAAGCTGGTGACAAGGAGCTGCATGCTCTCTGGAAGAGGATGAATGATTGGGCATTCTCTGGTTTCAGCAAGACCTATGAGACTTTCGGCGTCACGTTTGACAAGCAGTATTTTGAGTCTGAGATATTCAGGACTGGTAAGGATTATGTCGCTGCTGGCCTGAAGTCTGGTGTCTTCGCCAAGGATGATGATGGCAATGTCATGGTCGACCTTGAGAATTATGGTCTTGGCAAGAAGGTCGTCCTCCGTGCTGACGGCACCTCGGTCTATGCTACCCAGGATATGGCCCTGGCCAATGTCAAGAACAAGGATTTTCCTGATGCGGATGTCAGCATCTATGTGGTCGCTAATGAGCAGGACCATTATTTCCGTCAGTTGTTCAAGATATTCGAGCTTATGAAGTATCCTTTCGCTAACAGGTGTTATCATCTCTCTTATGGTATGGTCAATCTTCCTGATGGCCGCATGAAATCCCGTGAGGGGACTGTCGTCGATGCTGATGATCTTGTCGATGAGATGGTCTCTCTTGCCAAGGCTGCTATTGAGCTCCGTCATAAGGAGCTTGGTGATGAAAAGACCACTGACCGTGCTTTTGTCATCGGCATGGGCGCGCTTCGTTTCTTCATCCTCAAGCATGATCCCAGCAAGGACATGACCTATGACCCTAACGAGTCCATCTCTTTTGAGGGTGAGACTGGTCCTTATGTCCAGTATGTGCATGCCCGTATCGCAGGCATCAAGAAGAAGTATGGCAAGGACCTTGACCGTGATATCGATTTCTCTCTTCTTGATACTCCTGAAGAGGTCGCTCTTCTTAAGCTTATCCAGTCCTGGCCTGAGACTGC
>DUGW01000047.1 GCA_013331125.1 Candidatus Woesearchaeota archaeon
CGATGAGCCTGGAGGCGTGCACCTTGTGCAGGACGGAGAAGTGCCTCTGATTTTCAGTTCTTACATATTCTCAGTCATAACAGACAATGACTATTTTCTTTTTTCTGATACGGAGTCAAAGTGGAGAAGCTATTCTTTGTTCAGCGTTGAGCTGGAGCTGCAGAAACAGAAGCTCGTCGAGGAGTCGAAGAAGGCTTATTTCAAGTGAGGTCAAATTCTTCTGCTTCATCCTCTCCCAGACCATGGCCGAACAGCATCCTGTATTCAGCATGTAGATCATCCTTTTTTCCACCGAGCTCAAGATACCTCTTTATGAAACTCACAGGTCCGCGGCCTTCGATATCTTTACCCATACTCCACTCATCCATGCGCCTGTAGAAAATCATTGCCTGCGAGGGTTCAGGTCCTTTGGACCCTTCATTCAGGCGAATGGCCCTTCCGTTAGCGAACAAAACATCAATTGTCCCTTTCTTGATCAAGTCATATGAAATGACCTTCCCTATCCTTCCATAGAACTCACTTCGTTCATCCTCAATGAGAACAACAAAACTGTCGACTCCAGTAAACTCTGAGATATCCATCTTCCAAACACCCACGTCTTTTTTTTATGCTTCAAACTATCAATTAAAACATTTACTTCTTTATCGCCAGCAGACAGAATCATTTCTTACTCATCTTTGCAGCTATGAAGTATGCAATGAAGCCTACGCCCAGTCCTATTAACACACCTGGCGCTGTCTGGTTCATTGCCATGCCTATACCAAGGCCAAGGAGCAGGAATCCTGGGACAAGCGCTCCTTCAATGCTCTTTATGGATTTCTTCTCTTTTTTTGCTTTTTTTGCCATATTAACACCTCATGGTGGTTGATTTGATGGGGTTTATATAAAGATTTCGGCCTTTCCAGGCCTTCTAGGGCTGTTTTTCGGTATCTATCGGGCAGTAGTAAAATTTATAAATAAGTGGGGTCTATTTTTGTGATATGACAGGGGATATAGGCGATAGGCTCGAGAAAAGGCTTATAGACGCAGAATTCAAGGATGAAGAAGGCATATACTACCTAGTCCTAAGAGGGACACCTCTGGAGCAGGAAGAGATACAGGAAAGGTTCTTACTACCTGAAGAGGTCGCCCAGAAGACAGGCGCAAAGACCGTTGATCTCTATCCTGTAAAAGAGACATACGAGGCATTCATTGAGATAGGTGAAGGCTTTGACCCAGAGCAGAGGGATAAGTTCGCCCAGTCACTGGCATCTCTGTTCGCAGACCAGAAGGTCGTGTTCAGGTATTCAAGACAAGGATTATCAAACAAAAAAGGACTTCTACTGTTCTCAAGAGCGCTTGGTCAGAATGGGATAGAACCTAAGGATTTCCAGGCCATGATCATGGATGCATACACTGATTTTGACAGGTTCAGTCAGCACGAGGGTAAAAGGGTCAATATGACTGATATTCCGATGGTAAGAGAGGTCATAACACCTGAACTGCTCAAGAGCGGCAGGAGCGGAATATTCGCAGAAGCAGAAGCAGCAAAAGACAGCCCTGTGCGGAACTCAAAGACATTGGTCAAAGGCAGGGTCATGTACACATACATAAGATATAAAGGCAATGTACTTGAAGATCCTCATGTACAGAAGATTGCAGGTTTCTACCTCTGGTGATACTCATGTTTGACAGCGTAAAACGATTGACATACGGAAGGACAATACACGCATATTTCGAGGCCTATGACGGAGTATCGTCTATACGGCTGCACGGGATTCCCCTGCTAACTGACGAGTCGGTAATCTTAAGGTTCACAGAACCAGACGTGATAAACAGGACATCAGCAAAGAATATACTTTCTAATCTTGCGGTGCTTGAGGAGGCACCAGAGGTCAGGCTCCAGGTCGAGAGCGAGCGGTCAAGTGAAGGCCTGATCAAGGGACTCAGCGAGGTGTTCGCTGACCTGCGCATAGTGTTCGACTACACAGGAAACACTTCCAGGTTTGTGGCACTGTCGAGAAGGATCAGCGAAAGCGAGTCAAGGGATCGTAGTTGCAGGGAGATACTAGCTCCTGTGCTTGAGATGTACGGATCATTCCAGGAAGTGGTGATTCATCAGTATGACGACCAGAGGGACAGTCTTGATGACCGGTTTGATGCTCTTGGGCCGGGTGAGTCACGCGCAGTAAGGATACAGGGAGCGCTGCAGCAGACAAGTCTGCCCCCTCCTTCAGATGATATATCAATAAAATATTCACCGAGCTTTGAGTCACCAAAGGTGGACTCAGAGACAATGCTGGGCGGAAACAGCAGGAATGTCATGCGAACTTTTATAAGGCACAAGGGAGACCTGGCCAGCATCGAGCATATCTACGAACTGGCAGACAAGATATACCTTTAGGTGATTGAGATGAACAGATTGAAACCAAATGATACAATATATGTGCTTTCGTACACCCATTATGAACGAAAAAGTAATGCTCAAGAGGGCGGTAATGTAGTGATGGGGCTATATTCAACAATGGAGAATGCTGAAGAGGCTGCCCATATCCGCAGATATGAACGCGAATATGAGATAGGCGAGGTAAAACAGATACTTCCTGTGGATATAACTCCCATAAAAGTCAAGAAGCTGCTTGAGCTTTCTGTGAAATATGCTGAAAAAAAGATTGAGCGTTTCGACGCGCC
>DUGW01000027.1 GCA_013331125.1 Candidatus Woesearchaeota archaeon
TGAGCCTGAATTATAGGCGTTTATATCCGCAACACCAAAACCGTCGACAAAAGGATACTGGTCATTCGGGACAGCGTCAATGAAGAAGACCTTAGCTGATACTGATTGGCAAAGAAGCAACAACAGAAGCGGGGCTAGCAACATCATAATCGATATTCGCCTCCTGTTTTTTTCTCCTATCATCTTCTCCGTCTCCTCATACTGTCAGCGGTTTAGGGAATGCTGCCAAGGCAAGCACATCAAACATCCTCTTGTGGCCCATATAATTAGGGTGAATATAATCCTGGACATGATTCTCCTTAAGCATAGTGTCAGTCTTCGAAGGATCGCCAAGTGCCTTATATGTATTTATCACCACATCGACACACTGGGGCTTGCTTACTATCCAGCTGTTGACCTTGTCGAGCTCTATCTGCTTCTCAGGCTTCATAAGCTTGCCTCCGCCGAGAGGGGTGATGGTCATCGCGATGACTGTCATGCCATCCTTCTTCGCAAGGCAATATATCTCACTCAAATCCTTCGTGATTATCTCAGCTTTGTTCTGATTCGCCAAAGGACTGAGGATGTTGTTGACGCCTCCCATGATTATCAACTGCTTGTAGCCCTTACCAAGCACATTTGACTTCAGCACACGAAGCATGTAATCAGTCGTGACACCTGGTTCGGTAAGAGGTTTCTTACCATTGAAGACAACCCCTGGACACTGTTCCTGCAGGAGTTTCACAAAACCCTTGTAGTTAGCATATGAACCATGCCAAGAGATCGAATCACCGATAATAGCGACACCATCACCTTTGATACAACCACGACCCTTACCTATAAACATATCAGCAGTGGCAGTGCTGACGGTCGTTGCCCCCCCAGGTGTCGTGCCAGGAGTCGTGGAAGGCGTAACCGTGGTGGCAGTATAACCAGCAGGGCACTGAGTAGCACCGGTAGTCCCTGTAGCACCCGCGAACTGAGGGAAAGAGGCAGCAGGCACCTTTGGAAGCGCGGTGCAGTCCATGCTGGGCCAGGATATCTTGTTGACCTTGAAATTCGTACCCTCAACATCGACCACAAGGAAAGAGAATGCTCCGCCACCCCCGCCTAGCTGACCGTCGACGATAGACCGAACACCATCCTTTATGCGGTCTTCCTCAATATGCATATGGCCGCCGAAGAAAGTAGCTTTGTACTCTTTCAACAGATCAAACACTTCCTTGTCTTTTATGTAAAGATCACTAGAACCGCAACGATCCTTGCGTTTCTCAGAGCAGAGAACAGGCGAGTGAGCGAAGACAAAGAACAATGACTTGCCTCTCTGCTTGGCAGAAGCGAAATCCTGCTTCAGCCATTCACGCTGCTCCTTGGCCTTACCTCCAAGAATCTGGGTTCCGGGGACATAAAGAGAGACGAAATGAGCATTACCAAAATCAAATGAATAATAACTTGTATACCCCGAAGGACCAGTCACCTGGAAGCCACGGTTCTCAAAAGACCTCCAGAACTCAACATATTTAGCACTGGCTGTGTGGATATCATGGTTCCCAGCAGAAGGGAAGAAGCGGGAATCCGCATTAAGTATTGGGTCAAGCATTCCTTTCTTGAACATCGACCACATAGCGTCAATCTGCTGAGTGCCTTTCTTGTACTCAATATCTATCATATCACCGGTGTGCAGGACAAATGCTGGCTTGATCTCATTAGCTATCTTCTCAACTGCCTTCCTGGCCGGAGCCATCATACCATCCTTGCCGTTCTTTACATGAGTGTCAGGAAGGACGACAAACCGGAAAGTGGTGCTGCCAGAGGCAGTGGAGCTGGCACCAGGAGCGGTGGTGGTCGTAGATGCAGGCGTGGTACCTGGTGTAGTTGTCGTCGATGTGGGTGTAGTAGCTGGGGCAGTAGTAGTCGGTGTGGTGTCTGCAATAGATGATGAACAGAGCACTACAATCAGGAGCAGGGCTAAGACCATCGGGACGACTTTCTTCTTTGCCTTGGCGTTATGCGTTTCTGTCATTTTTCTTCTTTGTCCTATCATGCAGGAGCCTTCGGCGTCTGTGTGCCTGTCGCCGGCGTACCGGTCGATGCTACCTGAGTCTGAGGCAGGGTAAATGCAGTCCTGAATATCTCCTGGGCCATACGTTCATGACCTTTGGTTGTCGGGTGAAGGTAATCTGAGCGTTTACCCTTGCTATTACTGTTGTATTCGAGGTTCATCGTGTCTGAATTCGGCGGATATTCGAGTGCTGTGTAAAGATCCACCACGAAATCAACATTCTTAGCACTTGACTTTATCCATGCATTGACCTTGTCTAGTGCGACCTGCTTGTTCTCTGCCCATTTGGCATCTGGGTACTTTGTGCTCTTGGCGTCATAGCCCTTGAACGGTGTTATCGTGGTCGCGATAACCTTCATTCCAGCAGCATGTGACTCATCATACATAGTCTGAAGATTCTTGATTATGCTTTCGACGGCAGGTTGCTTCTGGGTCATGTCATTCACACCAGCCGCTATGATCACCACATTATATCCTTTTGATTTATCCTGCAGGACTCTTGGGCGTAAGATCTTGCTGAGTATTGCGCTTGTCTGCCAACCCACCTCGCCATTCTTGGTCGCTTTACTGCCCGGGCACATCTTCGCAAGTATCGATGCGTAACGCCCATCATTCGTTATGGAGTCGCCAACAGCAGCTATCTTCGTATCAGGACCGCAGACAATCTTATTTCCTGCCACGCCAGGAGCAGAAACCGCAGAGGCAGGGAAGAACTTCAACAGCATCTGCTCAAGGCCGGCCCTGGCCGCATTCGAGTGCCAAGGCTGTTTCATGGTCCCGACGAAATACTGGCCAGCGGTGTCTGTGAAACAGTTCACCATGCCGCCTTTCTCAACGCCAGTCTCTGTCGGACATTCAGTCTTGGTGTTGGCTTCAAGGATCCTCTGGAACTCGGGCCTGCTTGACATATCCATCGTACCATAAAGCACGAAAACCTTAGAGGTCTTGGCATTGCTCTTGAATGTCCTGGCAAAGACAGGATTGAAACAGGTATCAAAGGCGCCAATCATATAAGATTCAGGAACCTGCTGCAAAGCGCGATATATGCCATTGTAGACACCACATCCGCCACCTGATGTACCGGTGAATGTCACCGACGAAACTGTGATGCCCTGGGGAAGATTCTGTTTTATCAGTTCAACAAGCTTCCTGAAATCCATCTTGTTGCCCCAGAGAGCGCCGGTACTTCCGACCTTCACACCATCCGGGTTATCGCTCCAGGTCTGCGAAGGCGCGACAAAAATCGCAGGGACCACCCTCTTCTTTGAGTAAATGTCCCTCAGCATAGGAAGGACGTCCTGCTGACCATCCCCGAAATGATAGTATTGGGCCTTCTTGCTCTTGATGCCATTCCCATGCAGATAGATGATCAAAGGATATTGTCCCGGGCAATGAGCTTCTTTGGGCACGAACATACGCACACCATTCGGAGGGAACCAACCTGAAGGGTGCTCATAGGTGAAATCCTTGATCAACTCCTGTCCACCTTCGCAGTAACGCGCCGAACCCATGGCAACACCCATGATTCCAGATGTGCCCGAAGCTCCAGGTGCACCCGCAGTCGGCTGCTTCACAAACTTCGCAGCCTCATTCGTATTCATCATGAAATCAGCATCAGGATAGGCAGCCATCCTGGCAATCATGTTCTGACGGAATATCTTACGCATATTCTCCTCGATAGTCTTGGTGTCAACATAACATGTCGACCCAGAATCAGAGTTCCACCTATTGAAACCATAATACTCTCCACAGGCAGAAGACTGCTGAAGGCCTCCGCCCTTCTGGATATCAAAGAGCGCCTGGTTTATGGAAAGCTTCGCTGCAAGGTCAAGGAAAATCAGAGCCTTCTCTCCCTGCTGGACCTTGATCATCATCTTGGTAGGTTTCACACCAAGCTCTTCATCGACATTCTGCTTGGCACTCAGACGTATAAAACCATAGATAAGGACTATGATGACAGAGATAAGCACGGCTATATTGAATATCATGGCCCTCCTGGACCTTCTCATCTTACGCAATGTGCGGATATCGCGTCTTCTCATGGAAGCATCATTCTTCTTCATCCTTCTCCTCAAGTTTCAGCGTCTTCTCGATGTCGTAGACGATATACACTTTAATCGGTTTCCAAGTCGGATCGATAGGCGGCACATAAGTGGTGTATGCCTCTACAGGAACATTCTTCAAAAGCCCAAAAAGCTGTTCATAGGTGACCTTATAACCGGCACTTGCGCTCCATACCCCCATTTCGATATATGTGTCAGCATATTTCTTGCATTTAGAGCCTGAACCATGCTTCAGGAACTTGAAGCCATTACCCTCTATGCCGAAAAGCCAGCAGGTATTATACGCATCAAAATTATCCTCTATGAAACCGGTCGTCAGCTTGTCAAGACCCTGCCATAGAGGATTGTCATCGCCAATCCTGGCAGTATTGCCTTCAAGCACCTCGTTCGCCTCAAGGAACAGCTTTTCATACCAGTTCTTCTCTTTCTTATCCTTAAGTTTAAGGAAGCGCATATTTGTCTGGTTGTAGTCATAGAGCGCGATAAGCTCTGCCATGGTCATCTCCACATCCCTGATCTGCAGCGGTGTGCGAAGATATAACTCAGCAAGATAATTATTCCACATGGTGCCATGGACAACACTCAGCTTCTCCTCAGCCTTCTTTGAGGTCCATTTATACAGGAAAGCGAATATCACGACGACAAGGACAAACATTATCACTGCCCAGAAATCAACGAGAATGCTGGCTATGAAACCTTTCTTGGACCTCACAATAGGCATAGGCCGCCTGCACATCTTCTTTCTCTTCAACTGGCTCATATCATATCCTCACTTCTTTCTTATCTGTCCGGAAGGGATGAAAATGCCCGCGCCGAAGCGCAGGCATCCTCAAGGTCTTGTTCCAAAACATGATCTGCATATTTTTTCCTTGTCTTATCTACCTCTCTCATTTCGGCTGCACTACAACGACGTACATGTAATAATCCGCATGCAGCTCTCCGTTCTTGTCTCGGAAAAGTATCGGAATCTCACTATCATCAACATCAAAACCTCCAAGGCCTGCAATGCTCGCCTTTGCCAGAGGCAGCCACCATTCCCACATCTCCTTGTTGTAGTAGGCAATACCTTTAGGGTCAGCATAGTTTCCCAGTCCAGCTTTCTCCTGCTTGCCCTCAGTCACA
>DUGW01000003.1 GCA_013331125.1 Candidatus Woesearchaeota archaeon
ACTGTGCTTGTCGTCCTCATAGCAGGCACCTACTGTGATTTCCGTTGGCGTGAGGTCCCTGACTGGGTGAATTATGGTCTCATACTTGCGGGTGTAGGTTTCCGTCTCATCACTACGATAATAACCAAGGATTATACATTCCTTTTGTATGGTCTCTATGGTTTCATCGCGGCTTTCCTCATCGCTATCCTGATGTTCTATACTGGTCAGTGGGGTGGCGGTGATTCCAAGATGATAATGGGTATCGGCGCGATGGCGGGTCTCTCTTTATCCATCGATGCCTTCTTCATAGGTTTCCTCGTCAATACTCTCATCTTCGGTGCCTTGTTCGGTCTTGCCTTCAGTGTCTATCTTGTCGCGACCCATTGGTCTGCTTTCAGGAAGGATTTCAGGAGGCTCTACAAGGAGAAGAGGAAGAGGAAGTATTTTGTCTGGGCCCTAACTGCAGCCCTTCTCCTGGTCTCGGTCTTCTCTCCCTGGATCATCAAGATGCCTTTGGTCGTCATCGCCGGTCTTCTTTTCATTTCATTCTATACCTTCATCTACCTGAAGGCTGTCGAGAAGTCCTGTATGCTGAAGTATGTCTCTCCTGAGGAGCTCACTGAGGGTGACTGGATCGCTGAGCCTATCCATGTAGGCAAGAAGTACATCGCCGGTCCCAAGGATCTCGGTATCGAGCTTGAACAGATCGCTCAGCTGAAAGCTTACAAGAAGAAGAAGCTTATCGACAAGGTCCTGATCAAGGTCGGTGTCCCTTTTGTCCCTAGTTTCCTGATAGCATTCGTCGTCCAGTATCTTTGGGGTAATGTTGTCTTGCGTATGCTGGGTCTTTGACCACCTGCACAAGTTCTCCTATCTCTTTGATGAGGTAGTCTGCTTTTGTCGTGCCTTTTTCCCATCTGTCTAAGAATACCACATTGACCTCTATGGGCAGTCTTTCCTTCAACACCAGTCCTGTCCCTACATCGTCTGGTTCTGAGTCGCCCACGATGTACACTCCGCGTGTCGGCACCATGTCCAATATCGCGTCTGCTGCCTCTGACCTCTTGTCTGGATACTGCTGTTTTGATGCCGGTGTGACATAGATGCCTGTCAAGAATCTTCCCAGTCCGAAGCGGTCCACCATCTCTCCTGCTTCCTGCTCCCTTACCTTCCTTGTGATCACTGCTTGTTTGATTCCCATCTCTGCCATCGCTTCGAGTGTGCTTATCGTGTCTGGGAATGGTCTGATTATCTCTCTGTCGATCGCCTCTTCTGCGCTCATCAGCAGTTCATTGTACCGTTGTAGGAATCTCTGGAAGTCTATGTCTCTTTTTGTGCATAGCCATTCCCATGAGACCTCTGGTCTGCAATCCTCTCTCTTGACCGGTTTCCCGAATGAGGCGAATGTTTCCAGCACTCCTTCGACTATCCTGTCATAGGAATCCAGAAGTGTCCCGTCAAGATCGTATAGTATTCCTTTTGTCATTTATATCCTCCTTGCAATGCCTTTGGGACCACCAGCCCTCATAAATATCTTTGCATCTTTTTTAAGCTTAGTAGAAAGCATCGCCTTCGGCGGGTGTCGCCAGACTCGCCCAATCGAGTATAAGCAGGTAAGCGCTGTTTCCCCGTAGGGGGCAACCCCCACGACGCGCACGCATATAAACAGGTGTGGGCTCGTGAAGGGCGGCACCACTGCTTTCTACTGAGCCTGCCTTTGCAAACTTTTAAAAACTTCATGCGCTGTTGTTTATATAAAAGAGGTGAACCAACTGTCTCCTATAGAGATAATGACGATAATCATCTTTGTCGCAGCTTATGCTCTCATGGTCAGGTTCTATAAATATAAGGTCTGGGTCATCTGGGGTTCTGTTGTCCTTCTCCTCCTTGTCGGTGCAGTCACTCTGAGGCAGGCCCTTGATTCCATAAACTGGAATGTCATCGGTATCTATGTCGGTATGCTCTTCATCGCTGAGGCCCTCATCGCCTCTGATGTCCCTGATTATGTCTCTACCTGGGTGGCGAACAAGTTCCGTTCTGCTCTCTGGACCATGCTCATGCTCTGTCTTCTTTCTGGTCTTCTTTCCACTTTCCTTGAGAATGTCGCTGTTGTCTTGATCATGGCTCCTATCGCTTTCAGTATCGCCAAGAAGCTTGAGATCTCTCCTATCCCTATGGTCATCGGCATCGCCATCTCTTCTAATCTCCAGGGTGTTGCCTTATTGATCGGTGATCCTCCCTCTATCCTCCTCGCTAATTTCCTCGGTATGGATTTCAATGATTTTTTCCTCTTCAATGGCAGGCCTGGTCTTTTCTTTGCTGTCCAGCTTGGCATGTTCGCTTCCCTCGCCGTCCTATACTTTTTCTTCCGCCGCTATCATTGGCGTGTCACTGAGGAGCTCCGTGGTGTCAGAATAAAGAGCATCATCCCTCTTTCTATCCTCGTCCTTCTTATCGTCACCCTTGTCTATGTCTCTACCAACCATCATGACCATCTTCTCCCGCTCGGCGGTGTCACCATGTTCTTCGGCGCTCTTGCCCTTCTCTGGCTCATGAAGTTCAAGCGTCAGGCAAACCGCCGTATCGTCAACACTGTCTTTGAGCAGGACTGGTATACTGCTTTCTTCATAGTCGCTGTCTTCATCCTTGTCGAGTCTCTTGTCCAGACCGGTGTTATCATTGACATCGCTAAGGCCTCTGTCTCTCTTCTTGGTACCAGTGTCGCTCTTTCCTTTGTCTTCATCGTCACCCTGTCTGTGATCCTCTCTGCGTTTGTTGACAACATCCCTTACCTTGTCACCATGCTCCCCCTCATCCAGAGCATCGGTTCGGAATGGGGCACCACCCCTTATGTCCTTTACTTTGGTCTTTTGATAGGTGCGAGTGTAGGTGGGAACATAACTCCTATCGGTGCCTCTGCTAACATTGCTGCGGTGGGCCTTCTGAAGAATAAGGGTTACGAGACCTCTTTCTGGGAGTTCGTTAAGATGGGCCTTCCTTTCACCATAGTTGCTGTCCTTGTATCAGCCGGCTTCATCTGGTTCATCTTCGGATGATGCCTCTTTGCTGTATCTACAGGGGCACCACCTAGCGAGCCTCAGAAGACTGAAGCGATGAGTTTCGCAGTTGGGCAAGATAAAACGGCAAACCGACCTGTGCGAGCGTGGTGCCCCTTTGCCTTGCAAGCGCCTCAAAATGCCTGATAAACTCTTCTTTACCCCCTCAACCTGATACCTTTTCAACCAATAACTTTAAATACTAAAACACACCTTTTTTCAACAAATACT
>DUGW01000040.1 GCA_013331125.1 Candidatus Woesearchaeota archaeon
GCCAGGTATGGCAAGAGACTTGAGAAGCTCGGCCAGGACAACAAGGCAAATGCCGAAAAGGCCTGGGAAGAACTCATGGCTGCCTGGCGTCATGAACTCAAGACTTTCAGGGCCAATATCAATGCGGCTTACGAGAAGTCCAAAGGAGGGACAGGTTTCGCAAGGATCCTCTTCGACAAGGCCCACACCCAAGGCTTCATGATGAGGCAGCAAGAGAAGAGGCTTCTCCATCATGTGATGAAGGCTGATAAGGACCCTGACAAGACGGCAAAGATGCTTTCCAAGGTCAAGAATGCCGATCAGCTCAAGAAGGTTCTTGATGGTCTTGTCAAGAGTGAAAAAGAGACTGTCGCAGAGTATATCAAGCTGACCAAACTTGAGATGTCCTCATGGGATGCTTACAACAACCTGCTTGAGCACTTTGTCGAGATGATGTGCAAGGCTGCTGAAGTACACGAGATACCTGCCAGGGATTCTGAGCAGATGAAGAAGCTTAAGACCATGATTGTCGGCGAGCTTGAGGAGAAGTATTTCCACAACCTCAGGGCAGTCATACTCGGCCAGCTTGAGGCATATGAGGCAGAAGCTGAGAAGAGGCTCGCTGCCTAAATCAAATCTTTTCATACCTAATTTTTTCCTCTTCTTTTGACTTTCTGACAGATAGACAACAGGTCAATGGGCATTTTTCCACTCTAAACGCCTTATTCGACCCCAGAATGAGCCCTATTTCCGCAAAGTTTATAAAGAACCTATACCAAGGTTATGGAGTTATAAACCTAGGGGGGTTAAATAACACTTAATGCTATACTCAAAATGAGGTGATTAGATGAAACTAAGGTACCTAGTTATTGCGATGATTCTGGTCATGTCGTTAGCAGTAGTTGGCTGTGGAAAGAAAGCAGAACCAGCTCCTGCAGCGCCGGCTGCACCTGCTGAACAACCAGCAGCTCCTGCAGCACCGACACCAGAACAGGCAGCAGCGACAGAAGCAGCAGCTGAAGAAGCAGCAAAAGCCGAAGCAGAGGCTGCGGCAGCTGAAGAAGCACAGATTGTAGAGATTCCAGAGACCGAGATGGGACCTGGCGTAGTCACAGATGAGGATATCCAATCTGGAGATTATATCCAGCACTCATTGCTTGGTGAGCCCCAGAACGCTGATGCAGAACATGCACGCGACCTTACAGAGGATCCTGAAAGGTTCTCTAACTTTGACTGTGTCATGGATGAAGAGAGCGGTGTAAGGTATATCTCTATCAAGGTGACCAACACCAACGAGGAGCAGTCTTTCATGATCAGCCCTATGGGTGTGGCTAAAGGCTACAACACCTATTTCATGGTTAGGGGCATGGTCGACAAGGATCCTGGTTGTGCAGTCGAAGAGCTTGCAGCTGGCGAGTCCACTGTCTGCGACAAGATTGGTCTTGATGACGAGAGGTATGGCAACCCTGCTGGAACCAACAGGCTGACGATCCAGTCACCTGACAACAATGGTAAGATGGTCCCAGAGGCTGTAGTTGTCAACTGCCCAGAGTAGATCAAAGACTGAAATCTTTTCCAATTTTTTTATTCTCTTTCTTCATCAATCGACCAAAACTAGTTCAGCCTCTTCTCATTCAACTGCTGCCGTCTCATTTAATCATTCTTATAGGGGCGCCACCTAGCGAGCCTCCGACCTATAGAACGACCAATATCGCAGTTGGGCAGAATGTTGCAGTCCATAATGTTATGCGAGCGTGGCACCCCAGAACATTCTTATCTCCCCTCCCTATAAATCGCCTGCACAGCCACACTCATACTCTCCTCTGGTAGCCTGATGTGCCCTATGTGTGGAGGATTGTACATTATCACGTCAGGGTCGTGTTTCATGACAGTCATTGGCAGCCTTGCCCGCCGCCTGTAATGCCTTCTGGATCTATGCTTCACGGCAGTGACCCTCTTTTCACTGACAAGACGCTCACGATATACAGGCTCCTGCAATGCATAAACCCTGAACCGTTCCCCCTCTGTTTCACAACCCTGCACCTGCTGCGCCACATAAGCATATCTTTCTCTTTGCTGCCCAGACCCATCTCTGATATATGTCGCCACTCCCAGTGCTGTCGCTCCTGCCAACAGCAGGCACGAGACCCATCTTTTCCTTTCCCTGAACACCCACAGCAGATCATCCAAAGCCATACATGATAAGTGGTGTTTTCGATTGATAAATCTCTCGGAGAGATATCCGGACAGATACCGAAAAGAACAGAAAGTTTTCAATCGTGACCGGATAATATCCAAAAGAACCGAAGAAAGCTAAAAAATTTACAGCAATCACGGATTTTTTAGCTTGCGCTCCTGGTATTTTATTATCTTCTTGAGCTTTGCCTGGAGGTAGTTCATGTTTGAGTTCAGCTCAAGGTATTTCTTTGTGTCCAGGTATTCCAGGTCATGCACGAACATCATCATTGTAGATAACCGCTGCATTGAGAGGTGCATCTGTTTCAGCCTTTTCAGATGTCCCTTGCTGAGCTTTGCGCCTCCCTTATGCGAGACATCAAACAATACAGGTATTGTCACCTTCTTGACCTGCTCTTTTGCTATTTCGTCCTTGAAAGAATCAGCTAATCTATACACATCAAGGCAGATCTTGTAGCCTGCTTCCCACACACTGAGCTTTGCCAGCCCAGCGCCCCCTTGTGGTTCACTTATAGTGAAATTCATCGTAAATTAGTAATACATATTAAGTATATAAATATTGTTCAAGCTGGTTTTTACAGTAACCGATTTTTTAAAGAACCTCATAAAGAATCTCAAGCCTTATACTTTCATCCCTACAAATATCCCGTCCTTGTCCTTGACCAGTTTTGTCTTCACTGTGCCTGATTCTCTTTCACAGCCGAGCACTGATATGACCGNNTTCTTGAATGGTTTCTCCATCTGTCTTGTCTTGAATATCTCATGCTTCTGCATGACCAGGTCTACTCCATGTCTTTTCTCCAGTTTTTCCAGCTCTATGTAGAAGTCTTCCCACCCGAGTTCTTTCGCCACTTTCTTGCCTTTCTTGTGTCTCAGGTAGTTCTGTATGCCCATCTCTGCTTTTATCTCTTTCGCGAATTTTATCAGCGCATCCATCTCACTCTCATTGACCCCTCTGATGAAGACCGGTGCTATCACCACTTTCATCTTCTTTGCTGCGTAAGCCACCATCTTC
>DUGW01000050.1 GCA_013331125.1 Candidatus Woesearchaeota archaeon
GAAAGGCACTGAACGAATCAGTGGAAGAGGTAAGGAAGAACATAGCTAGAGGAGAGCTCAAGAACCTGCAGAAACTAAGTTATTGCAAAGCAATAATCGACAAGGCACTCGCTGGATGAGAGCCCTGACTTCTTCAAAAGCGCAGGAGAGAATAAGAATCAATACTGTTCCCTGAAACAATCCCTCTGAGGATCGATGCGGGACAATGGCCGGCCCTGGCACATGTTCCTCAAAGAACTCTTTGCAGCATTGATGTCAACCCTTTTCTGCGATACGTCACTAGCGTGCCTCTCCGTCAAGTCAACCAAACGAGAGTAAAGGCCAGAACATCTGCGGTACGAATCGCCGACCTCTGCCTTGGAAAGATCCAACATGTAATCGCTAGAACCTGAAAAAAGGGTGTGGAATTCAGGCTGAGAGATGAAGTGATCAGGCACCTTCTCCTGATGACCAGACTCTACCTTAGCATACTCCTGATCCATATATCGAAGGACAAGGATAGCATCAGCATACTTGAGCCTCACAGTCTCAGCAGTATTGAACACTGCTTCCTGCAGCAGATCAGCAAGATCAGACAATGGTTCATCCATATTCAACAATGCACTGGCAGTAACCACAATATACCCCCTGATTCGTTACTGGGCAATGTTAAATGCTTCGCGTTTATAAACATTTCTTCTTGGTTTTTAAACAATCCTGGGCCAGTATATAAATGCTTTAAAAGCCATTTAAACGGTCCGGAAAGGCCTTCGAATGTGCCTGGCGCAGAAAAATAGAAAAACAAGGCTCACTTTTTCAAGGATATGAGATTCGCACACCTGGCAGACGCCCACCTGGGAGGATGGAAAGAGCCTAAGATACAGGAGCTAGGAAGCAGGGCATTCCAGAAAGCAGTGGACATATGCATAGAAGAGCAGGTGGATTTCGTACTTCTCGCAGGAGACCTGTTCAACACAAGCATGCCAGGGATAGACGCACTGAAACTGGCAGTGATAGAACTCAAAAGACTGAAAGAAGAAAACATACCAGTATACATGATAGCAGGAAGCCACGACTTCTCACCATCAGGAAAGACGATGCTGGATGTGCTGGAAGAGGCAGGACTCTTCATCAATGTCTGCAAAGGAGATGTGGCGGGGGAAGCATTGAGGCTCAGGTTCACAGCAGACCCAAAGACAGGAGCGAAGATAACCGGGATGCTGGGAAAGAAAGGACAGCTGGACAAGAAGTATTACGAGAGCCTCATCAGGGAAGAGCTCGAGGAAGAAGAAGGATTCAAGATATTCATGTTCCACACAGCACTCACAGAGCTCAAGACAAAAGAGCTGGAGAAGATGGAAAGCCAGCCAGTATCACTCATGCCCAAAGGGTTCGACTATTACGCAGGAGGCCATGTGCACATAGTGCGTGAGTATTCCATAGAAGGATATGCCAATGTCGTATATCCAGGACCAGTTTTCCCGAACAGCTTCTCAGAGATGGAGAAACTCAGATGCGGAGGGCTCTACATCTATGATGATGGAGAGCTGAGGTTCAGGGAGATCAGTCCGGTAGGGGTCATGGCTGTCCAGGTGGATGCAGAACACAAGACGCCAGAGAAAGTCGTGAGCGAGATCATCGACGCTGTCAACAATGACCTGTCAGGAAACCTCGTACTGATAAGAGTGGCAGGGACACTAGAGACAGGAAAAGTATCGGATGTGAACTTCAAGAGGATATTCGAGCTGTGCTCAGAGAACGGGGCATACTTCGTGATGAAGAACACGAACAGGCTCCGAACGAGAGAGTATGAAGAAGTCAAGGTACAGGCAGGGACCAGCGAGGAGGCCGAACAGCTGGTGATAGAGCAGAACATAGGGCAGGTGAAAGCACTCTCACTCAATGCCGAAAGAGAGAAAGAGCTTGTCTCAAGACTCATGCAAGCGATGGACACGGAAAAGAACGAAGGGGAGAAGACAGCAGACTTCGAAGGGCGCATACTGTCAGACATAGAAAAGGTATTCGACGAATACTGAACAGAAAGCTGATCATTCAGAGCTCTTCAAGGATGGCCTTGACATCAGCACCAACATTCTCTTTATCTGCAGACTCAAGATCGAACCATCTGACTTCTGCGACACCCTCGCCAGGCTTGAAAGCAGCATCAGGGTCAAGGTCACATTCGAATATCGGAGCCTCGATGTTCTTCCCATCCTTCTGGAACTCAAGGACTGTGAACTGCTGGATGACAGTAGGCTCCACGCCGATCTGGCCCTTGGTCTTCTCGACAGCAACCTGCTCTTCCTCGCCTTCTTTGGCATAACCACCAGGAAGCTCCCAGAAATCACGGTCAGACTTCCTGACTAGAAGTATCTTGCCATCTTTCAGAATGACGCACCCAGCTATCAATAGTGTAGACATTAAGGTGCCAAGGTGACCAATCATTTAAAAAATTAACGGAAAAAACGCCTTATAAGGCCTGTTGCGCCTTTTCATGAGGGATAAGTTTATATATTCTAATTGGCAGAATTTCTGCTGAACAGCTTTTTGAGAGTTCAATAAATATCAAGATTAATCTTAAACGAGGTGTAAGATATGGGAATTTTCGNNGCTGATGAGATAGCACACAGTCTGACAAAGATGGCACACGGTACCGGAAGGACAGAAGTGAGAGAACTTGTGGATGGCTCTATGGAATGGGTATCTGAAGTGACATCACAATCACCTGCTTACAGGAGAAAGATGGAAGCATTAACAGAGCCTCTCGGAAGAAAAGATAACATCACAAAATTCATAGTCGAATTAGAGGAAGAGTTAGGACGGTTTGACGCCGCAATGGCCGCTGCACTGCATATGATAAGGCAGCATTACACTGCGTCAAAGGCTGCATCTGTCGAGGAGTTCGCCAGGATGGACAGGGTATTGGCCCAAGAAGAGGCAGAAGTGCGCGCAGCTACCTCAAAGAGGATCCAGCAGATGAAGCAGGCAGCAGAGTCAAAGGTCGTCGCACAGCAACAGGCCGGAGAGGCGAAAGAGATAAG
>DUGW01000015.1 GCA_013331125.1 Candidatus Woesearchaeota archaeon
CCCTGGTCGCAGCTGCCTTCTTTCATCTTCAGGATATTGACCACTTGCTGCTCATCTTCCTTGAGATGCTCTTCATATCCCCCTCCACTTTCAACCTTCTCCACTACCCTCTTTACCACTATCCTGGGCCTTTCATTCCTTTTGGCCCTTCTGCTGAGCATCAATATCCCTGCTCCCATGGCTGCTATCACCAGCACCAGTCCTATGATCAGAAGGTATATCCATGTGTTGCTGGGTATCTTGAACTTGACCAGTATCGGTATGTCCTCTCCTATCTCTTTGTTGCTGTATTCCCATGCTATGTCTATGTTCTGTCCGTCTGTGTACATGTGCTTTGGTTTCGGGAACACTGACCTGCTTGAGCCTTCTTTTACCGGTTCTGTAAGCCTTGCCCCTGAAGGTAGGCTTGTCTCGACGCTGATCTTCTCTGCGTTGAACGGGAACTGCACTGTCGTGACCAGCTCATTGCCTGCCACTTCGATCTTTGATAGGTATTCTGTCCTGAACTTAGTGTTCTCTTCGAGTTCAATGACCAGCCTGTTGCCTACCAGTTTGGGCTCTACCTCTTCGTCGTCTACATACATGAGTATGCCTTTCGCGTCGTATGGCAGTTCATAGATTATCTTCCCGCTGACTGGCTCGGAGAATTTTGCTTCATAGTCTCCTACGACCCTGTCGTATGCTATGAAATATTTTACATTATATTCGGAAGCAGTGATCCCTTCGCTCTCCTGCCCCTGTACTGCAGCTGAGGCTATGGCCATCACTAGTATTGCTAGAATCAATCCCATAAATGATTTCCCTGTTGTATTTCCCAATGTAGGCCTCCGAAGCCTCCATCTCCCCTCTGGTCTGGTAGTATTGTTTTGTTTAAAAACTTTTGCCGCCTAGCCCTCTTTGCCGCTTGTTTTCACCGAAACATTGATATATAAGATATGATATATCGTATATTGAGCACTAAGGTGATAATGATGATAGGACATATGAGTAAGACCGGAAACGTATCAATCCCTAAAAAATGGAGGGAAGAACTTGGTTTCAGAGAGAACAGCTCCCTTATCATAGAACGTGAGGGCGATAGGTTGATCCTTGAACCTATGTCGCCAGGACCTCTGAAAGATGCCTGGAAAGAGATTGATGAGGAGATTAAAAGGAAAGGGATCAAGATATCACGAAAGGAGGCCATCAATGCAAGCATCTACGATTAGGTTCATCGATGCGAATATCTTCCTCAGCCGTTGGGACGATGCTGCTGCAAGAGACTATCTGGAGACTCTTGACCCCGAGAAAGACTATACCTCTGTGACTGTCTTAGGCGAAGTCTATCATGTCTTGACCCGTAAGGGGGTTGATGATGTCTTCAGATTGATAAGGAGACTCATGGCCATGACGACAGTGCTTGAGGTCACCCAGGATGATCTTTTCAATGCAGTGAAGAACCCGATTGATATCGAGATTAATGACAAGATAAGTATAGCGGTTATGAGAAGGAATGGCATAGACACAATCCTATCTTATGACAAAGGTTTCGACCAGGACAAGACTATAAAGAGGATAGGACTCTGATCACTGCGCCTTCTTTCCGTGCGCCAGCATCCTTTTCCTGAAAGAATCATTCAGTTCGAAGAGCTCATGCGTGGCTTTCAGCTCTTCCTGTGCTGCTTCGTAATATTTCTTGAGCGGATTTATCACCCCGAAGATGTTCGCGTGGTGGAACAGTCCCATCATCGCGTGGTTTGACCTTAACTGGTGGTCCAGGGCCCCTCGCGCATGGTGTATCGCTTCCTGTTGTGTTTTCAGGTTGTTGATTATCATCATGCATCGTCTCTGCTCTTCTCGCTCCAGGCCTTTCCCTTCCTCAAAAAGGAAGAATCCCTGTGTCTCATCGTATCTCTTGTGCAGTGCTCTTCCATACTCCGTGATGCTTACTGGATTCGCGAATGAATCCAGTTTTGCCATCGCCTCGTTCACTGCTCTTCTTCTGTCTGCTCCGTGCTTGTTGTCTGCAGGTTTGTCCTGGCTTATCTCTTTCCACTGCAGGTAATGGTCTTTCAATGCATGCTGTTGGCTTGACTCGTCCATGTTCTGGAATATCTGTATCAGTGATGCGCATATCGCCAGCTTCTTGTGTGCCAGCATCTCAAATTTTCCTTTTATCCTTGTGTCGAGCTCTGCAAGTTCTCCTGTCATGTAGTCATGGAACTGCTCTTCATTCATCCCTTTCTTCTTTTTCTCGATGCTTATCTTCTTGAGGAGATGTTCATCGTCCTTGATCAGGCCTTTGAGTTCTTTCTGTGCCTTCTTGACATCGCCGGTGTGTGCAAACTTCCCTGCCTGATATATATACACAAACGCATAGATGACTGCTGCCACGAGCAGGCCGCCGATACTGACTTGGACAGATCCGTTCTTCGATAGGTACGCGGCTGCTGCCGCTCCAAGGAATATGACTGCCTTGATGCCGAATCCCATCCAATGCCTGTTCTGTCCCATGAGAAGGATCNNCTCGCATCGACGATCCCCACCAGGCATTTCATCGGTTCGTCCTTGAACTCATACTCGTAATATGCCTTCCCTTCTGTCATCATGTCTGCTCTGTAGCACATCACTATCCGCGGGAATGTCGGGTGTTGCATGATGTCAGGATATGCTGTGCCGGGTGCTGCTATGCGTGATCCGTAATCAAGCGCTTTAGTGGCATGTTGAGTAGCATAGACATATGGGCTTCCCTTTTCTGTGCGTAAAATGTCGACCCCTTGCTCTAATATGACTGCAAGCTTGTCATCGATACCCCTGCCTTCTCTCAGATCTTGCGCCGAGATACCTACACACCGGTATATTACCGGGTCCTGCAGACGTATAGAATGTTTTCGCCTCCACCCGTGTTCCATATATGCCAGGAATAGGCTGAGGTATACTGTGTTGTTGGCGCATTGGAATGGCTTCCCTTTCCTGAGTTCCATCCTGTAATACTCGATTCCAGGATCGATCACTCTCTGCTCGACTACTGATTCCTGGATCATGTGTCCAAGCCGTCTGTTGATGTTCTCTTCGATCGGGTCTGTCATCTATATCACTACCATCAACTCTTTTAGAATTCCGATGTTCAAAAATGATTATGATTTGAAAGATTACACGACCTTTATCTCTTCCACTTCAAAGAACCTTCGCACATTCTTCTCCAGGTTACGCAGGTTCTTCGCATTCCTGCCTATCAGAAGTCCCTTTGTCTGGAGGTCCTCGTGCTTTATCGTCACTATCCCGCCCTCTTCACTGACATCGTTTATCTTGAGCGGGTGTGCCATGTTCTTGATGAACTGGCATAGGTCGTCGTCGAACTCGACTATCTTTATCTTCCTTCCGAATGCCTTCATCAGTTTGGGCACGTTGACGCTTTTCTTTCCCAACGCTTTCCACAACTCGCCTTTGTCGACTATGAATACCAGCCTTTCCTGTACTGGGTCATCGAAGAAGTCTTTCAGTTTGGCCCTTGTCAGCTGCTCGAACAGGGTCATCTTCTGCATCGTGTCTTGGTCGTAAACGATTTTTGTCATGTTTTTTTCCTGGATACTTTTTGATATTTACTTGCGTACGCCCATGACTGCTATGTAATGGGGTCTCTTGCATATGTCTCCCAGCTCTGAATTGCTGATGCTGAGCTCTTCGACCTCGACTTCTGCTATCTCTGCGTAGTGCTGTATGTCCTCTTTGAGGTCTTCGGGGCAGTTGCTTGCCATGTATACCTTTGACAGTTTGCCCTCCCTTAGTCCCTTGAGTGTGAGGTCTTTGCCTATGATGAGCTTGTCATCCTTTAGCAGTTTCTTGATTTATATTATTGTATCCGCCATTTCATCTCACCTTGATCTACTTCACCTTTGTCTGCAGTCCTGGCAGGCCTGTGCCCACCGGTACTGGCTGGTTCAGCATCACGTTCTCGACCACTGAGCTCAGGGTGTCCTCTTCTCCGACCAGTGCTGCGCTTATTATGTGCTTGATCGGTGTCTCGAAGCTTGCCCTTGCGAGAACTGAACTCTTCTGGGAGACCACTCCGTACCTTGTGATGCCTTTTATGTCGCCCCCGTTGCACATCATGTCTGCTACCAGCATCATGTGTCTCTTGTCGATGTTCAGTCCCTGGTTCTCTATGACCTTGAACACTTCGTTGATTATGCTCTGTCTTGCAGCCTCGATGCCCAGCACTGAGGATACCTCATGTATGTCGTTGGTTGAAGTCCTTACTGGGTCTACGAATTCGCATTCGAATGCTGCCTTGAGGTTGCTTCCTGCTGTTATTATTATGAACTCTTCGCCCCTTCTGACAGGCAGCACCTGCCTGACTTCCTTGATCCCTGATATGTGGATCTCCTTTATCTTCTCCTTGAGCTTGTAGAG
>DUGW01000070.1 GCA_013331125.1 Candidatus Woesearchaeota archaeon
TCTTTTCCCGGGCTTTGCTTTCCTGCTCTTCGTGCTCTCCGTTCTCTTTCTTCTGTCTTCTTTCCTTCACTGCGTTCTTTGTGTTCCTGTATCTTGAGTAGGCCATACCTGATAAGGTTATTGTTGCGATGATCGACCCCAGTATAGCGCTTATCACCTGGATATTGTCTTTTATCCTTCTGAAGAAGCTCTTCTTCTCTGCCTTTGCCAGCTTGTTCTTCTGGTCCTGGTATTCTTTGTTGGCGAGCATCAGGCTGACATTGGCTTTCTGCACCTGTTCTTCTTCAAGTGCTGATTCTGCCTGGTAGATGTATCTTCGCAGGTCATCCAGCTGGACCCCTGATATGTCGTGGGTGTTCCTTTTTGCGTATAGTTCTTCACCGAGTGTATCATATTCCTCGATCAGGCTCTGTACCTGCTCGGTCATGGTCTCTATCGCTGCCTCATCAGCCGCTTTCTGCGCCGCAAGGTCCTGTCTTGTAGGTGACGTCACAGTAACTGTCTCGTAGAACCTTTTGCCTTCGATCCTCACTGTCAGCAGTATGTCCCCTGCCTGCGCGAAGTTCCCTGCCACAAACACCTCAGCGATTTCCCCCGGCTCAAGGACTGGTATGGGCGTTACATCATGGCTTGTGAATCCTGTGCCTACGATTGATGGTTCTACATCATGCAGTGTGACTGTGCCTCTGTTCTCGACCCCAATGGTCAGCAGCACATCTCCGGTCATTGTCTGCTTAGGATCGAACCGTGCCAGATTGACATCGATGATATCTTCCTGTTCAGCTGCAGTCTCTTCGACTGTCTGCTCATCCTGCAGGGTCTCGGTCTCTGCTGCGGTTGCTGNNAGTCACCGCATCTGTCCCTGTCATGTCAGGCTCTGTTACATCCGTATCTCCAGTGATGTCCCCTATGACATCAGTCTCGTTGGTGCCGCTCTCATTGCCCAAAGAGTCTGGTCTCTTTGCCTCTACTGCTGTGGCTGCCAGGAGTAGCACTATTATTATCATAGATGCGAACATTGCCGATACTGGCATAAAGGTCTTGTTTCTTTTCATTGCACCCAACACCTTTCCGTAGGAGACCAGTCCTATTTAAAAAGCTTATCAATAGACGGCATCCCGTCACCTTTTTGGGACGAATAGACATGCAAAAATTATTTAAATCCTCAATAACAGCGGAAGGTCAGTCCTATTATAGCGTAATAAAAACACAACCCAAAGGGGGTCTCTGAAAATGGCGAAGAAAAAGAAGAATGAAGAAGAAGTTATGGAAGATGAAGATTGGTTTGATGATGATGACGAAGAATGGGAAGAAGAGAAGCCCAAGAAGAAGGCAGCTGGCAAGAAGAAGGAACGCAGCACTGCCTGGATATGGGTTGTCGCTTTCATAGTCATTCTTGCTATCCTGCTGCTTGTCAGGTACAAGTATGCAGCACCTTCTGCAGAGGATGTCTCTGGAGAGGATGACAAGTCGACCCTCGAGCCTGAGGAAGAGACAAGGTATGTCCCTGAGAGTGAAAGGGAGACCGCTTCCACGACTGATGAGGAAGAGGGTTATGATAGTGATTATCAATACACTGAAGGGCCTAAGGATGTTGGCGATGCAGTGGTCACCGACGAGGAGATCCAGACCGGCGATTACAAGCAGGCATCTATCCTCGGCGAGCCTACCAATGAGGATGAAGAGCATGCACGTGACATCTCTGAAGAGCCTCAGCTGTTCAGTAACCTGGACTGCGACTATGATTATGACGCAGGTGTACTTTTCATCAGCCTGAGGATCTACAACGTGCTTGACGAGGACATCCTCATCAGCCCTAAGGGTGTAGCCAAGGGTTACAACACCTATTTCATGACAAGGGGCATCGTTGACAGGGATCCTGGCTGCGGCACAGAGGTCCTGCACCCTGGTCAGTACACTGAGTGTACAAGGATAGGCGATGACACCCTGCGCTACGGTAACATCCCGGGCACCAACAGGATATCGGTCGAGGTCCCTAAGAAGACAGAGGCCCTTATCATCAACTGCCCTGAGATACCGGTGGATGTCGAAGAGGAGTAAGTCGATCCTCTAATTTTTTCAATTATTTTCTTGTTCTATGATACACCTGTTGATTGAGAATCACTGCAACACATGATAGAGATAGGTTTCTTAGAGAATAAAAGATGGACGAGCCGGGATTTGAACCCGGGGCCTCCCGATTGCCAACCGGACGATCTACCGGGCTGATCTACTCGCCCAAGAGAATCCAAGGTCTCATGAGCATATTTATAAGGTTTTGCTTAGGTTTCTGGCGCAAAGTTTAAAAGCAAAAAGCCGAATGATGGTCCTATGCGCAGATTACTATTGATGGTATTGGCATTGACCCTCCTTTCTTCCATAGTTTCAGCAGCAGATGTAGACCTTTACTTCTTCCATGGAAGGGGTTGTCCTCACTGCGCTGCTGAGGAGAAGTTCCTTGAGGTCATGGTCGAGAAGTATCCTCTGACAGTCCATGCGCATGAGGTCTATTTCGACAAGGATGGCCGCGCTCTTTTCCAGAAGTTCGCTGATGCCTATGGTCAGGAACTGGGCGGTGTGCCTACTACATTTGTCGGCGATAAGGTGATTGTAGGCTTCAATGACGCTATCGGCTCCACCATCGAGGCTGAGATCAAGAGATGTTCTGAAGAAGGATGTCCTGACCCTGCATCAAAGGTCCCTCTTGAAGAGGATATAATCAGCATTCAGGTCGACTCTTCCCCTACAGAAGAGCCTGGCAAGACTGTGATGAAGAAGCGTCTCACGATACCGGCAGTTGTCGGTGCTGCTGCTGTGGACGCAATAAATCCCTGCGCATTCGCAGTGCTCATCATTCTCCTGACCACCATCCTCGTGACGCATAGCAAGAAAAAGGCATTGTTCGCAGGCCTTGCCTTCTCTCTGTCTATCTTCATCTCTTATTTCCTTATGGGTCTTGGCTTTTTCTCAGCTATCCAGGCTGCTGGTGTCACCCGCGCTTTCTTCTGGGTTGTCTCTGTGCTTGCTATCCTGATCGGCCTTTTCAACCTTAAGGATTATCTTTGGTATGGTAAGTGGTTCATCATGGAAGTACCTTTGAGTTGGCGCCCTAAGATGAAGTCTTTGATCAAGAGCGTCACTTCTGTCCCTGGCGCTTTCCTCATTGGTTTTGTCGTCAGTCTTTTCCTTCTTCCCTGCACTTCAGGGCCTTACATCGTGATTCTCGGCATGCTTGCTGAAGTCACCACCAGGAACACTGCCATGTGGTATCTCCTGCTCTACAACCTAATCTTTGTCCTTCCGATGCTGCTGATAACTGGTGCAGTCTCTCTTGGCTTCACGACCACCAGCAAAGCCGAGGAATGGAGACAGAGGAAACTCAAGGTCCTGCATTTCATCGCAGGCGTGATACTTCTGCTCCTGGGTATCGGCATGTTGATCGCGCTGATCATGGGTTGGGTCTAGGATTGATTTTCACGCAGAGAAACAGCTGGCAAGATATCATAATATGATCAGTTAAGGCTCTTTATCCTCTCGACTCCACCTATCTTCTCGATGATCTTCACCACCACAGCAGGCACATCCTTCTTCCACTCATCGCCGCGCATCATCTTTTTCCTTATCTCTGTGGCGCTTATCCCGAAATATCTCTCTGTGACTACGACTTCTATCCCTTTCTTCTCGAACAGTTCGACTGTCCAGGGGTTCTCTGTTATCACTTTCTTCGGCATCCCGCCCACATGCTTAGCTACGTGCTCTACGTAATGGCTGTCGCATGGTATGTTGGGCACCTTATAGGTCTTTATGTCCATCTTCTCTTCCTTGAACACTGCCTTCAGCATCTTTATCCTTTCGTCTGTTATGAAAGGATTTTCCGGCTCGTGGCTCATGCATGCGCTTCCTATAGCTACTACGACGTTCTTGTCTTCTGCATACGCGTCCTTCAGCACCTTGAGGTGTCCGTTGTGGAACGGCTGGAACCTGCCTAGTATCAGTATCATGGAGATGTAGGCATCATGGATGGTTTATATAATTTTTTATGGCAGGGTTTTTCCGATGACTTATGATAAACTATATAAACACCAATAGGCATTGGCGACCTAAAGAGGTGAACCTTTGACGAATCTTAAGAGGGATATCAATCTTTTTGAGGCCACTATCTTCACTCTTGGTGTCATCATAGGTGCTGGTATCTATGTCCTTGTCGGTAAGGCTGCCGGATTCTCTGGCAATGGTGTCTGGCTCTCTTTCCTTCTCGCCTCTCTCATAGCGGCTTGCACAGGCCTATCTTACGCAGAGCTGTCATCCACTTATCCTTATGATTCTGCTGAATATCTCTATACCTGGAAGGCTTTCAAGGACCGGAAGTTCTCTTTCGGTATTGGCTGGCTCAAGCTTGCAGGCCTTACTATCGGTATGGGCGCTGTCGCATTGGGTTTCGGCGGTTATCTCAACCGTCTTCTGGGTCTCCATCCTATCCTTGGAGGTCTTCTGCTCATAGCAGTCCTTATGGTTCTCAATCTCACCGGGATCAAGTCAACCATGATGATTGACATCGGTTTTGTCCTTTTGACGATCGCAGGTCTTGTCGTCATAATATTCGTCGGTGCCAAGCATATCGGTTCTGTAGATGCCTTTGATCTTGAGTTCGGCTGGGGCGGTGTCATGACCGGCGCTGCTTTGATATTCTTCGCCTTCCTCGGTTTTGAGAACATCGGGAATATCGGTGAGGAGACCAAGGACCCTAGGAAGACCCTTCCACGTTCATTGATCATCTCCATAGTCGTCTCGACCCTTCTTTACACCCTTGTTGCTCTTGTCGCTGTGAATGTGGTTCCTTGGAAACAGCTGGCTGCCAGCAGCGCTCCTCTTGCTGATGTCATGCATGCCATGCTCGGCTCGAACGGCGCCCTGTTCATAATCATCATTGCCTTGGCCGCTACAGCATCCACAGTCCTTGGCCTTTTCGTCGCATCTTCAAGGCTGCTTTTCGGCATGGCTGAAGAGGGTTCAATGCCAAAGGCGCTCATGAGGATATCCAAAAGGTCTGGCGCTCCTTTCATAGCGATAATAGCAAGCGCAGTCATCGGTATCATCTTCGTGATTCCTGGTGACATCACGACTGTTGCCTCTTTGACTGATTGGGCTGCCTTGTTTGTCTTCCTGATCGTCAACCTTACCTGTATCTGGCTCAGGTTCAAGGACCCTAATGCTATCCGCGGTTTCAGGATTCCCGGCTCCATCGCCAGGGTCCCTGTCATCCCTGTGATAGGCATCATATTCTGTGGTGTCATGATGTTCCATTTCTCCAAGAAGCTCTGGCTCGCTGGTATTGTCTTCTTCCTTGTAGGCCTTGTGCTTTACAGTATGTTCTGGGAGAAGAGGCATAAGCCTCTTGAGCATCATGAGCGGACCGTGCATCATATGAAGCATTATGTTGCCCATAAGCCTCAGAGCCACAAGAAGCGTTAAAGGCTCTCAGAAGGCCTATTGAAGCCTCTTCCTGCCAGACCTATCGGAACACAACCTTTAAATAGAGCCTCTTTTTCCTTCAATCCCATGGGACGAATTAAGACTGTTTTGATCAAGAGGACTACCACGAAGCTGATAGAGTCCAGTCCGAACAAGTTCAGCAGGGATTTCAATAAGAATAAGGATTCTATCAAGGAGCTTACCAAGGGCGGTTCCAAGAAGATGAGGAATATCATCGCGGGTTATGCAGTCAGGCTCAAGCGCAAGAGTGAGGAAGGCCCTAAGAAGAAGAAGCCTTCCATGCCGCCTCGAGGATTCGGACCACAGAGATTCCGCCAGAGGAGTCACGATTATTCTTCTGATTGATCAGATCTGAAACCAGTCTATATCTTTGCTTGATGTCTCTCTATCTTCCAGGACATTGCACACTAGCCATCGGTCAGATGTAGAAACAGATCAGGGATCAGTGCAGCTCGTGATACATGCGCGCAGATAGGTAATCGTCCCGCTGGTCGTCGTCCATCCTCATGAAAGCCTCTCTTTCCTCTTGGGGCATATCCAAAAGCAGGCTCATCATCCTCGACGGGAAAGATCTCAGTGTCGTGGCTTTTGTCCTTACGATCTTCCCATCATTGTCATAGAGTTCTGTACGGCATGAAGGGCATATGGTAGTTGAAGCTTCGTGGATAGGCGCGAGTATCTCTTGCCTGAGATGTTCATAAGCCGGGTGATCATCGACTTTTCCGTATTGTCCGTTCGGACTGTATGCATTGCATTCCTGGCAGACACCAGTGGGTCTGAGTCCATAACGTGCTACACCCAAAGCCTCGATTGGCCAGGGCACTTGTGCAAGCTCGTCTTCTGTGAACAGGTCTTCAAGTGTAGGTCTGCCTTCGTCTCCGCCTGCTACAATCACGTCTTCCTGCAGCCCGTTCAGTCTCTGGATGATCCTCGCTGCGAAATCTACGTAAAGAAGTCTGTCTTGTTCTGGCACGCTCATCAGGTGGTCCAGTGGGATTGCTATTCTCTCTGTTTTCTCTCGGGGGGTCATCGTACTACTCTAAAGTCACAACATCACATATTAGTATACTAAAACGTATATTCGCAAACTGATATTTAAGCCTTTTGGTAGAATAACTGCCTGCAGACCCTGATACCTAAAAACATTTAAAAACCCCAATACCAATTGCTACCCTGATATTATATGGTAAAAGCAAAAGAGGCAGCAAAAGAGGCTACTGGAACAATAGCCATCGCATCCATCATCCTGCTTCTCCTGGCATTATGTACCTTATGCCTTTCCGGCTGCGGCTCCAAGGGATCAACAGCCAATGAAAGCATCGAAGCCATTGACAATGGATCCTCAGGCATGACCTCTGAAATCATCGTCACAGATACTGAGATACCTCATANNAACCCCTTACACCTGAAGAATGCGGTGACAGCAAGTGCGCTGCCTCTGAGTCCTGCACATCCTGCCCTGCTGATTGTGGGGAATGCCCTTTTGATTTCACAGGCAATTTCTCTCTCAAGGACATCCAGGCTGACCTTGACAAGGTCCTGAAAGGCGATGTCATCCTCAGGAAAGACCTGACAGAGAAGGATGAGGCTGTTGATTTCTTCTATTCAGAATCCAAGATGATAAGGTACATCGCTGAGTTCCTTGATCTCCAGTACACTGAACTCAAGAAGTCCCGCGAGGTCGTCCTGACCCACATACTGCTCGGCCCCTCTTTCATCAAGGATGAAGGTTCTCTCTTCACGCTTGTCAACAGTTCGAGATGGTTCCTTGTCGACCGGATCATCGAGGATGAGAAGAAAATCTACGAATCCCGCATGAAGGACAAGGAGGCGACAAAGATATACCCCTCCGACCCTTCCGGCTACAAGAAGGCGCAGAGGTATGATGAATGGGAGCTGATGAACCACACTTCGAAAGATGACCTGGTCATGGACAAGGTTGAAAAGCTTGACAATGGTCTTGTCCTGACGACCTATGCAGGCATGACGACGTACAGACTGACTTATCGTTTCACGACGAGCGAGGAGAGATCCGAAAACATCATACTGTATGATACCAAAGAGGTCACCGAGACCAAACTAAACTTTGTCAACACGATAAGTTTCTCCTGCTCTCCTGAGACTGTCGTCACGGTCTATGATTACTCTTACGACAGCCAGTTCCCGATCGACCGCGAGAACCTCAGGCTCCAGGCTGATGCCATGAAGTACCGCCTCATCAACACTGCCAAGAGGCTCCAGCAGTCCTGCTCTGCCAAGTACAGGACCAAGATGTTCCTGGCTGATGGGGATGCTGCCATCAGATAATAAGGAAATGTTTAAATAAATCGTCAGGGTATATCCGCATGATGAGAGAAAAAGAGGCTAAAGAGGTGATGGTGCTTCTGCTAGTCGTACTCTCAGTCTTTCTGTTCATCGCTGGCTGCAAGGAAGAGACCTGCCCCAGGAACCAGATAATGCTCAACGGCATCTGCTGTTATGACCTCAACTACAATTTTGTCTGTGACTATGATGAAGGCATCGCTGTCTGTTCAGACGGAACCTGTGAGACAGAGAAGGATGAGAACTGCTCTAGCTGTCCTCAGGACTGCGGTCCCTGCAAGATCATAAAGATAGTCTATTACCCCCATAATTTCAGCCTCAAGAACTTCACTACCGAGGTCAACCGCGCCTTCACTGACAGTGTGAAGTTCCGCAGGGACACTGACGCCAAGGACGAGGTGTTCAATTTCTATTTCCATGATGCTAAGATACCTAAATACAATGCTGATCTCATGGGCAAGAAGATGAACACTCTTGCTTTCCAGAAACTTATGGTCATCTCCAAGACTGATCTTCCTCAATGGTTCTTGAATGACTCGAGGATGATCCTGAATTGGGCTAACCACTCAAGATGGTATTATATCAATGACCAGATAATCGAGGACAGGCGGAAGTTTGCCCTCAGGATTGATGAGAACACTGCCAAGGATGAATATCCCAAGTCTCCGACAGGCCATGACCAGTATAACCGTTATGATGAATGGATCGCCTCGAACTACACAGTCAAAGAGAAGGTCATCGCCGACAACATGACTCTGCTGGGCAACGGCATGGTCTGGGCCCTGCATGCATCCATCTCAGATTATATTATCAACTACAGGTATCACGAATATGAGGACCTTGACAAGGACACCGGCGAGAAGTCCTTCATATATGCATACAAGAATGTGACCGAAGTCAAGATGGACTACATCAACACTATCACCTTCAAGTGTGCCAGGAACATGGCAGTCACTCTCCTTGATTACACCTACGACTTCGAGCATTACTACATAAAACCTGATCACCTGAAGGTAGAGATCAATGAGGGCCGTGACCGCCTGGTCAGGAGGGCTGAGCAGATCTCCAAGATGTGCAAGTACAAGTATTCTGCAAGCGTCTTCGTGCCTTGATGGCCTGACCAGGATAGAATCTATGAGAGAACAACAAGAAATTATTAGAAAAGGATTTCTGAAGTTTTCACTTGCTTCTCAGTGCTGCCTGTGCTGCTGCGAGTCTTGCTATCGG
>DUGW01000207.1 GCA_013331125.1 Candidatus Woesearchaeota archaeon
ATCTCTCTTTCGATTCCCTTATCTCTTCGATCAGCTTCTGGACATAAAGTCCGTTCGATGAGTATTTGTCCTGCTTGAATGCGAGCACCCAGTCTTCTCCTGTGAGTTGGTGGGGTTCCACTGCGAATGGCACGTCTGTCCTTATCCCTTTCTTCTTGTATTCCTTGAAATATCTCTCTGGCGTGAATATCTTCATCTCTACAGGCGCGGGTTTTATCCCGTATGGCTCTAGGAGTTTCGCCTCTTTCTTGTTGGCGTGGCCCATTGTCCAGTAAACTCCCATCGTGTCGAGGAGTATTATGCTCAGGTTCTGCCTGACTTCTTTGGGCAATAGTGAGAACCCTTCTGCTATCACGCCCATGGTGTAGCTCTTTCCTCCTCCTCTCTTTCCGCATATCATCACCACGTGTGCTCCTGACACGTCCATGTACACGTCGTTCTCCAGAAATAGTCTGTCAAGCCTTTCCACGTATTGCTTTCCCAGCAGTATCGCTCCCTGCGTCCCCCATTTCTTCACGTCTCCGGGGCTTCTGCCTACGACTACGTATTTAGGATCTTCATTACCTTCGTCTGAGGCCCCTCCGGACCCTCCTGACCCGCCTGTCTTATCTGGCAATCCTGCACCTCTTTTTCATCTTAGACCTGGGTGCCCGCCTTTATATATTTTTAGGAGAATGGAAGAAATGCCAGGGTCTTTAGGCCGTCAAAGTATGGGTTGTAGGAAGTTTATCAGGTAACCAGTCACTACTATCCCTGCTGCGACTATCCCGAAGAATATCAGTATCAGTCTTAGGCGCATCACCCGTCGTAGTATGACAGCTTCCGGGAGGCTGAGTGCTGCTGTGGCCATCATGAATGCAAGGGCTGTGCCTAAAGGCGCTCCTTTCTGGAAGAGTGCCACTGCGATCGGCACTATTGCTGCGCAGCTTCCGTACATAGGGACTCCCACCAGCACTGCAGCCGGGACCGTGAATATCCCTCCTGCTGTCACGATCGCATGGATTGTCTCTTCTGGGACCACGTTATGTATGAGTGCTCCTATGCCTACGCCGACAAGTACCCATATCCATAGCTTCTTTGTTATCTTGATGGCCTCTTCTGCTCCGAACCTGAGCCTTGTCTTGAACCCGTCGTGCTTTACCTCTTTCTCGACTTCTTTGCTCTTTGATACCAGGTCTTTCACGAGGTGCTTCTCGAGACGCATCCTTCCGAGGACCAGCCCGGAGATTATCCCTATCAGGAGACCGATCGCGACATACGCGATTGTTATCTTCCATCCGAAGAAGCCTAGCATCAGGACAACAAGGTATTCATTTATCATAGGTGATGTTATAAGGAAGGAGAATGATACTCCGAGAGGGACTCCTGCCTCTAGGAATCCCATGAATATGGGTATTGATGAGCATGAGCAGAATGGTGTCACTGCTCCGAAGCCGGCTGCGACGACATTTCCTATGCCATAAGACCTCTTCCCAAGCCATCTTCTGACCTTGTCTTGCGGCAGGTATGTCCTCAGTGTTCCCATGATGAATATCATCAGGAACAGCAGGGCGAGGATCTTTATGCTGTCATATATGAAATAGCTTAGTGCTGCGCCTATATGTGACTCGGGGTCCAGGCCTGCCAGAGAGAACAGCGACCAATCTACTGTTTCTTGGAGCATTGGCATTCACAGCTGCATCTTTTCTTCTTTGATTTCTCTTCCAGCTTCTGGTCCATGTTGTCAAGTAGCCTTTTGAGAAAGCCTTTTTTTGTCTTCTTTGGTTCCATGTTTCATCCCTTGACCTGTTGGTTAATAAATGATTGGGAATTGTGATATTAGCATCACTTATGCCTTGTTACAACTTTTTCAACAAAAACATTTAAAAACATCCTCCCCCAGTATCCTTGTTATGCCTGACGATGTACCGACTGAGAAAGCCCTCTCGATGAGGCAGCAGGGTCTGACCAACAATCAGATAATCGCTGCTCTTCAGAGGGATGGTTACACGACCAATCAGATACTTGATGCTCTCAATCAGGCGCAGATATCAGAACAATCTAAAAAACCGATGGAAGGTGGTAGAATGGCTTACCCTAATGCGCCCCCTGGAGCCCCTGGCGCCGCGTTGCCTACTGGAGCTCCTCCTGACATGCCCCCCGGAGACTCTCCTGATGCGGGTGATGAGGTCTATTCTGAAGGTATGGACACAGGAAAGATTGAAGAGCTTGTCGAAGCGGTCATTGATGAGAAGTGGTCTGACTTCATGGACAATATCAACCGTATCGTCGACTGGAAAGAGAAGACTGATCAGCGTCTTAACGATATGGAGGCCGTGGTCAAGAACATGAAGGATGATTTTGACAAGCTCCACACATCTATCCTTGAGCGTGTCGGCGATTATGACAAGCATATCGGCGAGGTGGGCACTGAGATCAAGGCTCTTGAGAAGGTCTTCCAGAAGGTCCTTCCTGGCTTCATGGAGAATGTCGCTGAGCTCTCCCGCATAACTTCTGACCTGAAGAAGACCAGGTAGGGACAGTCAGAGAAATCTTTTCTTGATTCCTTGTTTTTGCCTGATTTTGCTTGACGATCGGATTATTTCTTCACGGATCTTCCTAAGAAATTTATCGCCAATGATGCCACGAGAAGTATGAATACCATGCCTAGTGTCTTGGGGTGGAATATCACCCTGCCTACGTTTGCGTTGAAGTCTCCTGTGTCGGTGGATTCTCCTGTCACGCCGCCTTCACTGGCCGTCACGTTCCCTGCGCCGGAGTAAGGGAGCATTGCTGACCCGTAGACAGCGCCCAGTGCGCCTACGAATATTATCAGTGCTATCACCAGCAGGAACCAGTGTGCTGTGTCCCAGCTGCTTGCGTATTTGATTATTGATTCGGGTTTTGTCCCGAAGAAAAGCAGCGTTATCATGAAGAACATCAGCAGGAGCATTATCAGCACGAACCAGGGTGCCATTATCGAGAACACTGCCACGACTCCTGGCACGAACAGCATCATCATTGCTACAGACAATGCTATCAGTGAGTGCAGTCCTTTGTTCTCCCCGAATATCTTTGATTTCTCAAGTAGTGCGAATATAACGACGAATATCAGCAGCACTGGCCAGATGACTGAGAAATGCTGTACTAGTCCTATGTCCAAAAATGTAGCCATACTGCGTTACCTCTTTTGATATGTGTAAGTAAAAAAACAGAGAGAAAATATTTTATTATTTTTTGCCGCCACCTGCTCCGCCGAAGAGGTCGCTCCAGCTCTTTCCGAACTTGGAGAGCGTCTCTCCTGTCTTGCCTTCTGGTGTCGGTTCTTTCGTTATGAACCATATCACGATGGCGAACACAGCGATGATGAGTAACATCGCCTGGGTGTCAGGGTTATCCAGCCAGTATAGCCAGTTCGGCAGGTAAGTGAACCATCCTGCTGCCCTTGCGAAGATGAATCCTACGATGAGGAATGCACAGAATGCTACCCAGCCGGACAGTGAGCTTCCCCATTCAGGTTTCCCTCCGAACAGTCCGACGATCAGTATGACCATCAGGACCGCGACTAATATGATCGACACCTGAGGCAGTGCTTTGTTGATTATGACCACTATGTCAGCATCTGCCGGATAGTATCCCATCACGTGAGGTATCACGACCGCGAGTGCCATCACCAATGCGATGATGATGTTGTACCCTTTCTGTCTCGGGGCGTCTTCTCCGAATGGTTTGATCTTCTGCAGTATCGCGAATACGACTACGAATATCAGCAGGAACGGTAGAAGTACATCCATGAAACCGTAGCTTTCGAGTTGCATGATGACAGTCCTGAAATCGGCCATTTTATTTACCTCCTTTTGGGACAGAAGGAGACCGGGGAATTGCGCAGCAATCCTCGCTGCCTCCTTTTGTATAGGTCCTCTCTTTGGTGTTTTTATTTCTTTTGATTTTTATTTTCGGGTTATTTAACGATTTACCGGCGTTTTTGTCTTTTGCTGACTTTTTTGCCGGCTTATGATGAACCCTCTGATTTCTTTGATTTGGGTTCCTTTACCAGCACGTACATTATTCCCACTACGAATGCCATCAGCAGTATCGATGCGAATGCTGTGCTGTCATAATGGGCTGTTATGTATCTCCAAGCAGGGTATAACCACCCTAATGCATTGAGGAATATAAGTGCAATCCCTATGAACATGATAGCGACGAATACATGGTACATCCATGTTTTCTCTAGCGAAATCCCCTCCTTTGTCTCTCTCATGAAACTGCCGATGAGTATCAGGAAGCATACGCTCAGCATGAGCAGAAGTACCATATTGGCCAGCGTCTCGTTGATTATCGCCACGAGCCTTGAGCTTGCCACGACAAGGAATGCTGTGACGAAGGCGACCATTGAATTCAGGTTTTTTCTGGTGTAATCGCCGTCTTTTGTCTTCTCTACCCCTAAGACCTTTGTCTTTTCGAGTATCGCGAACATGATGGTGAAAACGAGAAGGAAGGGAAGTACTACATCGTAGATACCTAGCCTTACAAAAAACTCTATCACACCTCTAAAAGTTGAAGCCATACACCTAGAACCATGAAAAATAGAGTATATAAATGTTTCGGTGGAAAACAGGCATGATTTTTGCTCTAGAACGCCTTAAACACATGAAAACACAAGATTTATATGGGTCTTTTCTTTCGTTGGTTTTGGTGGTGAATATGCTTGATAAGCGTGATCTTGATTTGATAAGGAAGAAAGTTGAGGCTTTTGACATGGCCAGGGACAAAGTGATTGCAGAGTCCCGTGAGGTTGTCAAGCTCTCTAAGAGGATCATCTATTCTCTTCATAGGGATGATAAGAAAGATGCTTCTGCCCATCTTGCATCTATCCAGAAGGCTATGCAGCGGCTTGATAAGGCTGTCCCTGCTGATTCCAAGCTCAGGACCCAGGGTTCATTCAAGGTCGCTGTCCAGGAGTATGTAGAGGCTGTCTGTTTCTTCAAGCTTCTTCACACTAACAAGATTCCTACCCATACCCAGCTTAAGGTCGATCCTGAATATTATCTTCTTGGTCTCATCGATCTGGTTGGTGAACTGGTCCGCAGGGCCATCAACTCAGCTATCAAGGGTGACTATAATTCATCAGTCAGGCTGAAGGATCTTGTCTCTGAGCTCTATGATCAGCTGTTGCTCTTTGACTTCAGTGGCGGTGAGTTGAGGAAGAAGTTCGATTCCATCAAGTATGATCTTAAGAAGCTTGAGGATCTTGTCCTTAACCTTAAGCTCAGCAGCAAGATCTGATTCTTGGTCAGGCTAGCGATACCGATCTGTGGTGCAAGATGGATCCTGGATTTATACAGACAAGGAAAGAGGAATACATAGGCATACTCAAGGAGCTTATCCGTCAGAAGACTGTGAATCCTCCTGGTGATGAGTATCTTGCCGCGGCGATAGTCCAGAAGAGACTCAGTCAGCTCCACGTCCCTTTCACCACGCACGAGAAAGAGAAGGGCCGGACCAATACGATTGCAAGGATAGGCACCAAGACTGACAGCAACAAAGCAGTGCTTTTCTCGGCGCATCTTGACGTCGTCCCTGCCGGCGAGGGTTGGGACACTGATCCTTTCGAGCCGACGATCAAGCCCGAACAACCTAATATCATGTACGGCCGTGGCACAATCGACAACAAGGGCCAGGCCACTGCCATACTTCTTATCGCTGAGTATCTCAAGTCCATCGAGCCGCAGCTTAAGAACCAGTTCATCTTTGTCTGGGCTGCTGACGAGGAGCACGGTTCAAAGCAGGGGATAAAGTATCTTTTTGAGCAGAAGCTGCTCGATGCGGATCTTGCCATCGTGCCTGATGTCTCTGGTGCTCTTGAGTTGATCGATGTCGCTGAGAAAGGTGTGCTTGACATGGTCGTCACCTCTCATGGTAAGCAGGCGCATGGTTCGCGTCCTCAGCTGGGCATCAATGCAATAGGTAATATGTCCAGGTTCATCTGCGCTATTGAGAAGCACGTCCTCGCTCACTCTCCTCACAGGTTCCTTTCTGCTCCTACTATGAATGTCGGTACGATCTCCGGCGGTTCTGCCGCTAACACTGTCCCTGCCAGGTGCGAGATGGTCATCAATATCCGCACATTGCCTGGCATGACCTCTGAGGCTATTGTCGAGGAACTCAGCTCCCTCTCGCAAGGTCTAGGGAAGTTTGATTTTGATGTCAAGTATCATATCCCTCCTACAGAGGTCGATCCTGATAATGTCCTTGTGAAGACCATCCAGGAGGTCGGCAAGAGACATGGTCTTGACGTGAAGCTCCACGGTCTTACCGGAGCCACTGACACCAAGACCTTTAACCTGAACGGCATCCCTGCCATCGGTTATGATTTCGCAGACATAGACCTCGCCCATAACGCCAACGAGTATGTCAACCTTGACAATCTTTTCCGCTATGTAGAGTTGATGTCTGAGGTATGTCTTGAGCTCGACAGGAAGATATAGAGCGACAGAAATTCTGCAGTGACATGCTCACACAGACTTAGGGGTGCTGCCTAGCGAGCTTCAGATAGATATAACGAGCAATATCGCAGTTGGGCAAAATAGGGCGGCATACCAACCTGTGCGAGCGCAGCACCCCTGAAAGCAGGATAAATATTAAATCCGAGACCGGTGCTAACACTCTCCCACAACACCCAAATATTTATATTCTCAGCAGCCTCAATATTCTTATCCGGGGGTGTATCTATGAAAATCAACAATATTGAGATTTCTTGGCTTGGCCATTCTGGTTTCAGGATAAAGGACCTTATCCATGACCGTGTCATCTATATCGATCCTTACCAGATCAGCGGCGGTGAGTCTGCTGACATCATCCTTGTAACCCACAGCCATCATGATCATCTCAGCATCGAGGACCTTAAGAGGATCTCCACCCCCAGCACTGTGATCCTTGCTCCTGCTGATTGCCAGTCCAAGTTCCAGGGCAAGTTTGATTTCCGTGATTCCCGGATCATGAACCCTGGTGCGAAAGTGACCATGGGCAATATCCATGTTGAGGCTATCCCTGCCTACAACACTGACAAGCAGTTCCATCCCAAGGGTAATGAATGGGTCGGTTACATCATCGACATGAATTCCAAGCGTATCTATCATGCCGGTGATTCTGACGCAATCCCTGAGATGAACAAGCTGCACAAGATTGACGTAGCCCTTGTCCCTGTCTCAGGCACCTATGTCATGACTGCTGATGAGGCTGCCAAGGCTGTCAACGCATTCGAACCTAAGCTTGCTATACCTATGCATTACGGTGCTATCGTCGGCAAGGAGAGTGATGCCCAGAGGTTCAAGGAACTCTGCAAGTGTGATGTGATGGTCCTGGAGAAGGAGAACTAGAATTTCTCTTTCACTTCCTTCCTCATCTCATCAAATCTTCCTTCCTTTATCGCAGTCCTTATCTTCTCCATGAACTTTGTCATCCAGTAGACATTATGATAAGAGAGGTATCTGTGATGTGTCCATTCGTTTGCCCGTGATAGGTGGTGCAGGTATGCCCGTGAGAAATTCTTGCATACATAGCAGTCGCATTCAGGGTCCAATGGCCCGAAGTCCTTTGCGAATTTTCCCCTGTCTAGCTTGACCATCCCTTCTGATGTGAACATGTTGCAGTGTCTTGCGTTCTGTGTCGGGTATATCGAGTCGAAGCAGTCCACTCCCATGCTCACTGCCTCTACTATGTCGACTGGTGTGCCTACCCCCATCAGGTATTTTGGATTCTCGACTGCGAAGTGTGGCATCTGCCACCCAAGTGCCTTCAGCATCTCTTCTCGCGTCTCGCCGATACATAATCCACCGATAGCAAGTCCGTCGAAGTCCAATGCATTGATCTGCTTTGCGCTTTTCTCGCGCAACTCCTGGAAGAGTCCTCCCTGTGCTATCCCAAAGAGTAATTGTCTTTTTCCGTAGAATGATTTTCCGTCATGGTCGTCCATGTATCTTTTGCATCGTTCAGCCCACACTCCTGTCCTGCGCACTGCCTCTGCAATCTTTTCCTTGTCCCCTTTGACATGGGGCACATGGTCCAGGCACATCGCTACGTCTGACCCAAGTTCTCTCTCTATCTGCATGACATTCTCTGGTGACAGTTTGTGTTTCCTGTTTGAGAATGGATCCCTGAACTCCACTGCTTTGTCGTCTATCTCTNNTCCACTGCTTTGTCGTCTATCCCCAGCAGGAAGCTTTCCTTGAGCATCTGGAATCCTCCGCTATCTGTGAATATGTTCCTGTGGAAGTTCATGAGGTTGTGTATCCCTTTCGCTTCCTTGAACAGTTCCAGTCCTGGTTTCAGGTACATCACGTAGGCGTTTGATATTATGCTCTGCACGCCCATCTCTTCTAGTTCCATGGGGCTTACATGCTTGACTGTCAGCTTTGTAGCCACTGGCATGAAGAATGGTGTCTCTGCCTTTGCATGTGCTGTCTCGAGCACTCCTGTCCTTGCCTTTCCTTCTGTCTCCTTTATCTTGAACATGAGCCCTGGGAAAAGCGCTCAGTATATATTATTTATTGATGAAAACATTTATAACTAACATGATACAAGACATCTGATATC
>DUGW01000013.1 GCA_013331125.1 Candidatus Woesearchaeota archaeon
CACAGATAATGGCGTGGATGCTCGACGAATATGAAAAGATAGTAGGCCACCCTGCGCCAGGCATGATAACAGGAAAACCTATCGAAAAAGGCGGCAGCAAAGGACGGGATATAGCGACCTCCCTTGGAGGGGCATATGTCCTGCACGAACTTGCAGAAGAGCTTTCGCTCGGCAATGAAGCGACTGTCGCGATCCAGGGATTCGGCAATGCAGGGATGAACTTCGCAAAGATAGTCAGCAGATGGGGATATAAGGTCGTCGCTGTGAGCGACTCAAAAGGCGGAGTGCATGATCCTGATGGTCTTGATGTGGCTCAACTGATCAGTGTGAAGGAAAAGACAGGCAGCGTAGTCAATATTGAAAAAGGGAAGAAACTGACAAACTCTGAGCTGCTGCTGCTTGACGTAGACGTGCTTGTGCCAGCAGCACTTGAGAACCAGATAACAGAAGAGAACGCTTCTTCGGTAAGGGCCAAAGTGGTCCTTGAGCTGGCGAACGGACCAGTGACAAATGCTGCTGATTCAATACTGCACAAGAACAAGGTAGTCGTTGTGCCTGACATACTCGCAAACGCAGGCGGAGTCACAGTATCATACTTTGAATGGGTGCAGAACAACAAAGGCGAGAGATGGGAAGAGAAAGACGTCTTTGAAAAACTCAAAGAGAAGATGGTAAAGGCATTCAAGGAGATACATACACTTTCCCGCGCTTTAGATGTAGACTACAGGACATCAGCATACCTTATCTCAATCAACAGGGTAATAAAAGCAGAGAAGAGCAGAAACATATAATTCTAAAAAAATGGGCCCGAGGGGACTTTCGTGCATCTCTGCAATTCGAACCCCCGGCCTATCGGTCACTCCTGAACGGATTAAGAGCCGATTGCTCTGACCAGGCTGAGCTACGAGCCCAAAAACTCATGATTTGAGGATAGAAATGGGTTATTTATAAAGCTTTAGGAATTTTTTAAAGGTTGAATGATTAAATTTATATCTATCCTTGTCACTCTATATATACTATGACAGCCCAACACACTGCTTCTGAACACGCAGTCGCGCAATACCTTGCAGCAAAGACAGGGATGGATGTTGAAGAGATCCTTAGGTTAAGAAGGATAAGCATAGATGATGCTGTGAATAAGTTATTGCCTGAAGATATGATAGATGAGATGAAGGCAAATGGCGAGTATTTCTTTGAGCAGGACATGAAGTTTGAAGGAGAGTATGATCGCCTTTCATATTTCAGTAGCGGAGCTGTCGTATTCATGAGCGGCTCACTGGAAAAGTATTTTGAAAAGGCAACCGAAGAAGGGAAGAGATGGTATTCTGTAAACAAGCCCTGCGAAGATGTTGAACGTATAGTGCTGCGGTTCATAGATAGAGATGTGACCAGATTCGTAGAGGGAGTTCTCGAAGGGCAGAGAGAGGCAGCTTCAAGGTTAAGGGATTGCAAGTATAGGTAGTAATCTTTTTTTTCAATAGTTCTTTGGGCGAGATATTTTTCAATTCGGCGATGGGCTTTGGCGGTAGTTGAAGAAGCGGTTATGAATGCAACCTAATTCATAGGTGCCAAAGCCCACTATCGTTTTGCGGTTATGGATGAGCCAAACCCCTAGTGGGAATTTGCCGCTTTATACTAATTAGGTGTGGCGGCATATTTAGTAATCGGATTAATATAATTTCTTTGACTAGCCTGCGGCAANNGACTTCGTGATTGTGGCGGCTGAGTTCGTGATGGCCCGCCCCTTTCTTGGGGAAGATTTAAAAATAAATACTGGTTCTGCTGTGGTATAAGAGGTGATACTCGTGGTAAAGATAAGAATAGAACAGGACAGGGACAAATGCATAGGATGCGGAGCTTGCGCAAACCTTTGCCCTGACAACTGGGAAATGGCAGATGACGGAAAGTCAAAGCCAAAGAAGACAGAGCTTGATGATGTCGGCTGCAATCAATCAGCAGCAGACGGATGCCCTGTGCAGTGCATACGAGTAATAAAGGAAGAGTGATGCAGAAGATAGTTCCTTTTTCTGGAAGGAAGGCGCGGGCAGTATTGCCTGTCGTGCTAATCCTTCTGTTGGTAGTCTGTTTAGGACTGCTCTCAGGCTACACATACATACTGATGTCCAGGCTGGGCGCTGCAGAGAACGAGATTATGCAGGTCCGCAATGAGTATTCTTTATACCAGCAGAGGACAGAATCCCAGATGGAAGCTCTTGAGGAAGATGTATCTGCTGCGCAGAGCGACAGGGACAAGGCAGAAGCAGAGCTGGATGAACTCAAAGGATCATTCTCAGAGCTCGAAGAGCTCTACTCGACGCTGAGAGGCGATTATGGTTCGCTGAAGGCAGAGATGGAAGAGACAATGGATAAGATAGACTCATACGAGCAAGAGGTCCAGGAATCCATGGCATGGTTCAAGGAAAACTCAATGCTCGGCAAGAGAGGCGAGCAAGACATGGCAAAGACATACCTTGGCATAGACTGCTACATGGAAGAGGGAGATAAGTGCTATGTCAAGACAGGCTGCTTCTACCTGATAAACGCAGAATACCTGGGACTCGAGTACAAGAGGGATGTCGAGACATCAGACTCGGAAGACAAATTACAATCACTGCAGGGTTTTGTCGACAATGGCGGAGGGGACTGCGAGGATTATTCCTTATTCTACAAAGCAGAATGGAATTACATACTGGATAAGTGCTCTGGAAAGGACATCGTCGTGCAGAGCTGGTACAAGACAGCAACCTCTGATTCCAGGCACTGGCTTGACTTTGACGAGGACTGGTACATCGAAGGAGTCACAGAGAAGATACTTGCATCAGGTTATATCTATCCAAGCGTTGTGTGCGGAAGGATATATGACCCGCAGCTGAACAAGGTGTCAGGGCACTGCGTGATGGCACTGACCACTGATCGGATAGAGGATATAGCTGACCTGCAGTTGCTTGTGGGGTCTCCGTTGATAGAGCCACAGGATGGGCAGTATGTCGGGATCATCGATGAGCCTGGCGGAGTGCACCTGGTGCAGGACGGAGAAGTGCCTCTGATTTTCAGTTCTTACATATTCTCAGTCATAACAGACAATGACTACTTTCTTTTTTCTGATACAGAGTCAAAG
>DUGW01000049.1 GCA_013331125.1 Candidatus Woesearchaeota archaeon
GACTGCCAGCTCAACATAGTCAAGAAAGGGGTGCAGGAAGAGGAGATACGGAGACAGACATGCATCGCAGCACCGAATCCATCAGTCATAATGACCAACCAGGTCATAGGCAGCATGATGGCAAACGAGGCGCGGACAGTCATCGACCCAGAGATGTACGGAGCACCTATCAACGGCGTACTCAAGTACACAGGAAACCTCGACAGCAGGTGGGGACTGAACAGGATACAGGAAGCATGCTCATGCGAAGAGAAACCTCTCGTCGTCACAGTACCAGACACGATGGAGGAAGAGAAGAAGGAGATTGAGATAAAGACATTCAAGAGAAAAGGACAGAACAGATGATCATGGTGGACAAAATGACAAAAAAACAGAAAACAAAAGCAGAAGACATCCTCGCAGCAATAGAAGACGAGGACAATGGCGGGCAGGAAGAACAGCTGCAGATAGCAGTACCTGAATTCGACCCGGTAAGGAAGATAGCGTCAGTGTTGGAGAGGACAGAACCGAGACAGGAACTGATCGATCTTGATGTGGCGACGCTGGACCAGAGGATGGCAGCAGCATACATCATAGAGAACCTGACAGCAGGAACAGTCAAGTCACTGCTGAAAGAGGATGCAGAGCAGGACAAGGGCTCGGCGCTGCAGAGACTCGCAATATTTGACGCAGCACATGATTTTGTCAAGTCACCGACATACAAAGGAAAGACAGTCGCAGAAGCAGCAGCATACGCAGCCAGCGACGTGTACCACAACATATTCATCACGCTGTGCGACATGATATACGTGCAGCAGAAGAAGCAGAAGGTCAAGAGGGGCGGTGAAGGCAGGAAGGTCGTATCAGAACTGTACCAGGATGCATTCCACCAGTTCAGGCCAGCCAGGACAAACCAGCTCATCGCGGCGAACAGTGTGGCGTCTGTGATAACAGAATGCGCGCCAGCAATAGCATTCGCAGAGACAGCACAGGACATCAAGTACATGGTAGCTATAGATGCATACGCAGGGATGATGAGAAACCCTGAAGCATCAGAGGACATGGCAAAAAGGCTCGGCGAGACAGAGCACAACTTCAAGGACCTATACGTGTACAGCGTCCTGAAGATGCACCAGGACTTCTTCAGGGAACTGGAGAAGCTGTGAAGAGGACAATCAAGATGACGCGAAGAAAAAACATAGACGGAGAAGACGCAGCCATAGAGGCACTCCTAAAAGGAGAGGCTCCTGCACCAGAAGAGACTGACGCAGAAAGGAACCAAAGACTGCTCGCTCAGGTAGGTTATGGCCAACAGGATGATGAAGATCAAGATGGATTTGAATATGAAGACGGAGATGAAGACGAAGAAGAACCAGTAAACGGCAAGCCAGTCTTGCAAGTGCATCACCTCGGAAGAGTACCTTGCTATGAAGGAGAAGATGATGAATACGAGGATGGACACGATGGTGAGATAGAGCTGATGCCAGGAGCAGAAGGGTGTCAAGCACCACAGCCAGAACCTGTAAGGATAGAGTTCGACCTGAAGCCGAAAGAGATGAAGGAACTCCTCGACAAGGATGTAATAGGACAGGAAAAGGCAAAGAAATACCTATCCAACGCAATATGCTACCATTATGCAAGGATCAAGAGAGAGCAGGGCAATGGACATGACCATGACACTGTGATCAAGAAGAACGTACTGCTCATAGGAAACACAGGCGTCGGAAAGACCTACATAGTCAAGAAACTCGCAAAGAATGTAGGCGTGCCTTTTGCCAAGAAGGACGCCACAAAGTTCAGCGCAACAGGGTATGTAGGAGATGATGTAGAGAACATGATACTTGACCTGTATGCGGCAGCAGACAGGAACATAGAGCTCACCCAGTACGGCATTGTATTTGTCGACGAGATAGACAAGATACGCGGAGGGGCGACGTTCGGCAAGGATGTCGGCGGAGCAGAGGTCCAGAGAGGCCTGCTCAAGCTCATGGAAGAGACAGATGTAGATGTCCCTGTAAGCACAAACCCTCTTGCAGCAATGATTGCCACGCAGGAAGGCCAGGCCAATGAGAATACAAGGCCGCCTAAGATCAACACAAAGAACATACTATTCATAATGAGCGGGGCATTCCCAGGACTAGAGCACATCGTAAGCCACAGGACAGGAGAGGAATACGACGAGAACTCATGGAGGGATGATGTCACCACAGAAGACCTGGTGAACTACGGCATGGAGGCAGAATTCATAGGAAGACTGCCTGTAAGGGTAGGACTCCGCAACCTGACCACAGACGACCTATACAAGATACTCAAGGTATCAGGCGACTCTGTGATACAGCAATATATCGCAGACTTCAAGTCATATGATATAGACGCAGTGTTCACAGACGAGGCACTGTATGCATTCGCTGAAAAGGCAGCAGAGCTAGGCACAGGGGCAAGGGCCCTGACAAGTGTCATAGAGGAAGTCATGACAGATTTCCTTTACGAACTGCCTTCCACAGACATAAGGAAGCTCGAGATCACTAAAGAGCTGGTCGAGGATCCTCGGGGAACGTTCATAGACCTTACGCTGGACTCAGCCATACAGAGGGCAGCAGGAAGGTTCCACAAGGAGACAGGGACCTACGCAAACTTCGACGACACAGGACGTGCTGCGCTTAAGCAGCAGGTGCTGGAATCAGACGATGATCCAGAGCAATTCTGCACAGAGCTGTTCAGAAGATACAGGGACGCAATGAAGCTGTACAGGCAGGAAGAGTTCGTTCTTGACAAGACAGCTGTCGAAGAGCCAAACAAGTACTTCGCAAGACTTTTCGGAGACGCACCCAGATGAGGAGGCGGGCAATATGGAACATATACTCAAGACAAAAGGCAGGTTTTTGGTACAGCTTGGCCTAGAGGCAAGGACCACTGAGACTCTTGACAAGGTCGTCGAGAGGTACAGGGCCAGCGGCAGGTATAGCATAGTTTTCGGAAACATATCCCCAAAGCCAAGGAAGGCACCAGAGACGTACTTTGTCATAGGAAACCTCCTTGAGAAAAGCCCATGCGCACTAAGGATATCCTCCTTTGAGGACGGCAGAGGATGCAACATGATCATAACAGCAGAAG
>DUGW01000212.1 GCA_013331125.1 Candidatus Woesearchaeota archaeon
ATGTCGTATTGTGACAGATCCTCCTCAAGATAGTCCTTGTTCTGGATTGTGTAGTTGAGCTTCAACTTCTGTCTCATCTCAAGCGCATCCTTGTGAAGCTCTTTGTCTACTTCAATACCTGCAGCCTTTGTGAAAAGAGAAGCAACAGCAACAACAATGCCGTCACCAGAGCCGAGGTCCACAAAGCTCTTGTGTTTTTGTAGATTGAGTTTCTTGAACAATTCAAAAAGATGCACTGGATTGGATGTCGCCCAGTAACCGTGGCTTGTTGCGCGTTGGGCCTTTCCTGAAAGTATCAGCTTGCTTCTTCTTTTTGTGTATGCCTGACTTATCAGATCGAAGTTTGATTGGTCCATGAACTGCTGTTAGGGCAGGTGTTTTATTAAGGTTATCATTTCTTTAAAATAAAAGAAATCACTTAGTCGCTATCAATTCCTTAACGACATGCAGGAACTCCTCTGCCTCTTTCCTGTACCGGTCATAATGGTCTCCTGACACCTTGTTGACCTCTCCTGACATGAGTATCTTGCCTGTGTTCATGAACTCGCTGACAACAGACACATAGCGCTTGTCCATTATGCCCTTACCTACGAGATGATGTTTCATCAGCGGGATAAGATGATCAGGCGTGTCAGGCACGATGCCGTAATGCAACAAAGCAGCATGAGCAGCGTCAACAACAGCCCAATAAAGGTCAAGCACTGCCTGCTTCATGTTCCAATTTGCATTAGAAACAGACATAGGACCTCTCGCAAGATAGATCCACACTATCTCATTCGTCGGGGTTATACCCTTTGAGCCCAGCAGCTTCTGCGCCATGCCGAAACAACCCTTGTCAAACATCGCAGTTCCGTCCCTGAGCATATTGATCAGAATAGGATCCCCTTTCAATGAATAATCCCAGAACTTGGTCACAGGCATTGATGTTATGTGCAGCCTCTTTGAAATCTTTGCTGCTGTCTTCTCTGTTACAACCCTGTAAGCAGTCACAACCTCTGGAGTGAGCACATTTATCATGTCATCAAACACTATAAGTATGTCGATGTCGCTGCCGAACAGCACATCATCCCTCAGCGATCTCTTGCCAGGAGCAAAACCTCCTCTCACAGCAGAGCCGAACCAGACCACTGATACTACAAGTCCCTCAAGCTCTTTGCAGATAGCCTCTGAGAAACGCTTGACAATATCCTCTACTTCACCAGGCTTCTCACGAAAATCCTTTGTTGTTGTCCTGAATTCCATTTTACCTCTTTTTTGAAACATTATCAGCTCTTTTATTTATCATCATATTATTCTAAAGGCACCCCGCTCCAGAATACCCAATCATCGGTAGGCCTATACGTACCGACGACATAAGGTGGTGGGTTCACATGACCAAAGTATTGGTCGGCAACGTCTGTCCAGGAAGTACCTCCTCCAGACGGAGCAAAATACGAATCAGCGATCTCTGCGCCAAATGCGCGCCAGGTCTGNNTCGTGACCCTCTGAAACAACAAAACCCTTGAAACCCTCTGACTTAAGATAATCAACAGCCTCAATGACCGGAAGAATGCCCTGACCAGGCGGAAGATGACCATGCGCACCAGTCGCTGAATCCACGGCCTGGACACTGCCGATGACCTTCTCCTTGTGCATCTTCTTTACCATCTCCAGATACCAGTTCTTGAACCTGGCAAGCCTGTGCTCCTCGCTTTCCCTCGGGTGCTCTTTCTTGAAATGAGACAGCCACATGCCCAGGTGCGAGGTGTCAAAGCACCCCTGGATGTGCTTCTTGGCAAGATCCTTTGCCTCGTCTTTCGAGTAACCTCTATCAGTCATGAGCTTCTTTGCCATCTCTTTCCTCGACTCCTTGATCAGCTCAATGAACTCCTCAGGATGCCCACCATAACCTGTCGGCCAGCCTATCTCAGGACCTACATGGATAGGCCTCTCAACATTCCTGTTGTGCCTTGTCTCGTCGAAAGCGGAAAGCCCTGCCTCTGAATAAGACTCTATAGCCTTCTGCTTGGCATACTTCTTTATGGAAACGACCTCACCCATTGTCCTGACAACCTCTTCTGCCTGCGCGTCAGCAGCTGCAGAAGCCTCATGGACGTGCTTGAGATGATGCTCTATCTGCCCAAGGTTATGCTCTATTATTTCAGTGGGCTTCTTGTACTCACCAGGTATGAACATGCCACGCATGGAAGGATCCTCCTGCATTATCTTCCACTGCTCTTCAGGAGGTATCGACCCCTCAAGCTTCTTATAATACTCAAGCGATTTCTTAAGCGCATCCCTCCTCTTTATCTCATCCTCATACTGAGCAGTATAGAACAATGAATGACCCCTTGACTGGATCCACCTGTTCTCAAGCTGAAGCCTGAAGGCATATTCTGCAGGGTCAAGCTGCTCATCATAGCGTTCATTGAAACCCTTTGTCCTATCGACTATCTGTTCCCACGGAACCCTGTCAGCAAAGAAACGCTTGTTCTTAGGATCCCATTCAGGAACCCTATGGAGAAGATCCTCCTTCTCACGGGGATCAATCCAGTTACCGTCGATATCGACCCAGTCACCTTGCTTTATCTGGACAGGATTGCCTCTCCTGTCTGTGCCCCACTTAGTCTCCTTTGATTTTGCGTACCTTGGCTCATAGATGTCAGTAGAGTGCCTTATCTCCTGCATGACCTGACCTGTCCTCTTGTCGACAAGATACTCTGTCGCGAACTTGTCCTCTGTCTCATAAGCCTCAAAAGAGCCCTTCCATTTCCCTTTCACGTTCCACGGAGCATCCACTATGTTCCTTGAGAACTCCTGAGACCAGATATCAACACCACCTCCTCCAGCGACATCAGCCAGGAACTTTATAGCATCCCTGACCTCCTCCAGATCCCTGTGCCTCTTCTCTTCAGAGATATTGCCTCGCTGCGGATCAAATCCGGAAAGATTAGACATAGACGATGTCGGCATCTCCACACCCTCTATCATCACATCATTCGCCCTTGAAAGCTCCCTGATGCCTTCCCTGACCTCCTTGCCGTATGCCTTTGGTCTGCCGCCGATAGCACTCATAGACGACTGGTTGAAGACCAGCTGCATCTTGCTCGCACCCATCCTTATAGCAGCATCCACGTTCTGTAAAATGTTGCCTCCTGTAACAGGATCCTTCTCAACGACAGTCACGCCAAGCTCATTTATCGGAATTATAGGTTTCTCTATCTTTGTCTCTTTCACAGGTCTCTCCCTGTATTCCCTATCCATCGGCGTGTAAGACCCTGACGTGAACTGCATATTATCTCTCCTCTACCCTCTTGTTATTGAGTTTTTGCGTGTTCCTCTATAAAATCATTCATCTCCTTAATGAAAAAATCAGCATCTGAAATGTATGAATCAAACTCCCTGCCTGATATCTCAAAACGCTCCCTATGCATAACCTGCTTAGCAGCATTGAAGAATCGCTCGACGATATCACCACAGCGCCTGTGCACCAGGTTGCGCAGCACCAGCTCCTTCCTCACCGTATCTGCCATGTGCGCAGGTGAAGGAGGTGTTATACCCAAGACCATTACTGAAGCGTGAGCAGTGTCCATCACAGCCCAATAAAGGTCGACTATCGCCTTTCCCACGTGCTGGTTAGCAGCCTTCATCGACTGCTCTGCCTTTATGAAATAAACATCCACGCTCTCCCTGGAAGGTCGTATCCTTCCTGTGACAAGCAGATCCTGGATAGGGAGGAAAAACCCGTTGTCCTTCACAACAAGTGCGTCTCTCATAATCTGCGTCACATTCTTGTCCCTTGCCTTGAATCCTTCCCACAATTCCGAGGCGAGCATAGTCTCGCAATGTATCTGTATTGAACTTGAGTAAGCAATATCTGTAGCAGAAATCTTTATCTCAGCCAACTGCTGTTCGACAACCATGTTTTTAAGGTCGTCTATTATCAAAAGCATCTCCACAGATCCTGCATCAGGACCGGCTCTGGGCCTCATGACAAGAACAGAAGCTATCTTTCCTTTGTAAATTTCAAGAACCTTCTTCGCAAAGCTATCAACTTCCTTGTATCTCTGTTCTTCCAAATTCCCGACGTTATGGACAGGTTTCCGCTTGAGTTCCTCTTCCATTTTTTCCTTTATCCTCCAGGTCCGTGATTAAGCCATCCCTTCGCATAGCCCATCGCCCTTAGCATGCGCATCGACTCGACGACATTTCCTACAAGCTCCTCTGAAGGGGTAGAGTAAAGTTCCTGATTCGGAGCTTTCTGCATGCTCTGCTGGACAGCCTCATAAGCCTCTCTCGCATTCTCATACACCTCGAGGAACTGCTTTTCTGAAGGTGGCACATTGTCCTGAGCATACCACTGCTGGATCTCCTGCATGGTATTCTGGGGAAGCGCCTCCTGTATCCTCTTGGCATAGTCCGTCCCTCCTTTGCCTATCTTCCTTATCTCCTCTGCGCTGAGCTGATCCTCGATGTCCTTTGACTTCTCAAACAGCTTCTTGACATCAACCTCTTCCTGGCGAGGGACTTCAATCTCCTCCATCATCTCGTCAAGCTTTATCTCCTTCAGGGACTCCTCTATGATCTTCTTGGCTTCCTCCTCCTGCTTCTTCCGCTTCTCCTCGAGATCCTTCAGCCTCTTGAGCCGCTCTTTAGGCGGAAGCTTCCTTATCTCCTCAAGCACTTTCTCATCAACCATCTTAATCCTTATTCAATCCTTATTGACCATAATAGTTAATAATCATCAATCCATCACCAAGTGATCATCCTGTGCGCCTTCTTGAAGTTCTTATACGCGTTCCAAAGCACACCACCCATGGCACCTGCAGCAGCCTTCCGCTCCTTTGCAAGCGCCCATGATGATGGCTTGCCAGTCTCCTTTTTCTTCACCGTAGGAAGGAGCGCTCCGAATATCTCCTTGAAACCCCTGAACACACTGATGAAAGGATCTGCAACACCCTTCATCTCCTCCAACCTCTTCTTCATGGCAGCCTTCTCCTTCTCCTCCTTCTTCACATCCTCAGGAAACTTCTCTCCTGATCTCCTAAGGAAATCCCTGAGCTCTTCGCCAAGAGCATCTATCGACTCCTTAAGTGACTGGTCTATGTCACCAAGCAGGTCAAATGTCTCCTCTTCCCTCATACGCAGATAGTTCNNCGCTCAAAGTTCTGCTGCAGCCTCTTTACATTCCGTAGGTAAGGCTTGACCCACTCTATGTACATCTGGATCGCATTGTAATGCTGGCGGAGGAACTTAAGCGTAAATGTCCTCCTGCTGTCCATCTCCTTGTATGTGTACTCCTTCCAGACAATATATGCCTTCAACTTCCTCCTGAGCACATCCTTCAACTTGGTATTGAACTTGAGGTTGTCCACATACCTGTCAACCTCATCTTTCTTCATCGGAGGCGCTGCAAAGAACAGGTCAGGCAAAGCAGTATAGCCGAGCGTGCTTGACAGCCCATATACTGAACCAGGGGACTTGACACCA